>NZ_CEYNTP010000017.1:0-22219 GCF_982873095.1 Lentiprolixibacter sp.
CCGGAGCGGGACGCGCCACTTTCATAGGTGCATTGGCGGGGATCGGGGCGGCCTACTACCTCGTAAACCTGCCGGAAGTTGGTGGGATCTCTGCTATCATGGCCAGTGAGCACGTGGCAGGAAAACTGAGTATACTGCCAGATTTCACCAACAGGGAAGCCCTGATCACCTTGTTTATTATTCCGCTTGCCGTACAGTGGTGGAGTTCCTGGTATCCGGGAGCGGAGCCTGGCGGAGGCGGCTATATCGCACAAAGGATGCTGGCAGCTAAGAATGAGAACCACGCTATCGGGGCTACCTTCTTCTTCAATATTATGCACTACGCCCTCAGGCCCTGGCCCTGGATCCTGGTGGCGCTGGCCTCTCTGGTGGTCTATCCCGATGTTGCCAGTATTCACGAAGCTTTTCCCAATGTAGCGGAAGATAAATTGGGCCACGACCTGGCCTATTCGGCCATGCTGACCAAACTTCCCAGCGGGCTTTTGGGGCTGGTGTTGGCTTCGCTGATTGCCGCCTATATGAGTACGATTTCAACTCAGTTAAACTGGGGTTCATCTTATGTGGTATATGATTTTTACAAACAACAGATTAATCCTGACGCCTCCGAAAAACGCCTGGTGGCCGTAGGCCGATTGTCGACAGTGGCCCTAATGGTCTTTAGTGCCATGCTTGCCCTCTTGTTGCAGAATGCCCTGCAGCTCTTTGAAGTGCTGCTCGTATTTGGTGCTGGGACGGGGCTGATCTTTATCCTGCGATGGTCCTGGTGGCGTATCAATGCCTGGAGTGAGATAACGGCCATGTTTGCCTCAGGGATCATTTCGATCACCCTGAAGCTCACCCCAATTGGGCCATGGCTTTTCAATGCCGAGGATGGGATTTTTGCCTCCTGGATGGAATACCCCTTTGTAGTCCTGGTCACTACGCTGATCTGGCTGGGAGCCACTTTCATTACCCAGCCCGAATCCAAGGACGTGCTGCGAAGTTTTTATAGAAAGATACAGCCGGGTGGACCAGGCTGGAAAAAGGTGATACGGGAAGCGGAAGCAGAACAGGAACAGATCGCAAATGCAGACGAAAAGTGGAGTGTGCCCGCGGGAATATCAGCCATGCTTTTAGGGTGTGTACTCATTTATACCTGTATGTTCGCAACCGGTTTCTGGATCTACGGGGACTACATTCAGGCTGGAGTGCTTACCGCTGTAGCCCTGGTATCTGGATATTCCCTGTCCCGTGTATGGCTAAGGATGAAAGACAATATTTTATAACGCATGAAAGAACGGATAATTTCAGTAGACATTTTCAGGGGACTTACCATTGTCCTCATGATCCTCGTGAATACTCCAGGAACGTGGTCAGATGTATATGCCCCATTACTGCACGCCGAATGGCACGGATATACACCAACCGATCTAGTATTCCCCTTCTTTCTTTTTATCGTGGGAACCTCCATTGTCTTTGCATATCGGAATAAGTCCCCAAACAAGGCAACTTATAAAAAGATCATCGTACGCACTTTGAAACTTCTGGGATTGGGAATTTTCCTGGGCGCCTTTACTATCAGCTTCCCTTTTTTCAAGGAATTTGCAGACATCCGCTTTCCCGGGGTGCTGCAAAGAATAGGCGTGGTGTTCTTTTTTACGGCCATTATGTTCCTCAACTTCAACTGGAAAACCCTCCTGGGGATCTGTCTGGCCCTATTGTTGGGTTACTGGCTGTGGATGGGTTTTGTCCCCATCAATGGGATGGAACCTACCTTTGAACGAGCTCCAAACAATTGGGCAAATTATATAGACCTGCAGGTATTCGGCACCCATATGTACAAGGCGGATTATGATCCGGAAGGGCTGTTGAGCACCTTGCCTTCCATAGGCACATGCCTGCTTGGGGTATTCACCGGTCTTGTCCTCGTCGGGAAAAAAGCTAGCAAGGAATGGATCCTTGCTGGGTTGGGCATCGGGATGATAATACTTGGGAACCTGTGGGATTTGGTTTTTCCAATCAATAAGGCCCTTTGGACCAGCAGCTTTGTCCTGGCCACTGCAGGCTGGGCCAACCTGTTCCTTTCGGCCATCTACTTTTTAACTGACGTTCAGGGCTTGCGTTTTGGGAATCTCTTCAGGTATGCAGGGGCCAATGCCATAACGGTTTATTTCCTTTCGAGCTTTATCACCTCCCTGTTTTATAAGATTCAGGTAAGCGGGAACAGCTCCCTGCACCAATGGCTCTACCAGAATATTTTTGTGCACGATTTTATGGGGGCGAAAATGTCCTCCATGCTCTATGCACTGACCGTTTCGGCCTTTTATCTGCTGTTGGCGTATGTGATGTACAGGCGGAAAATATTTATCAAGGTCTGATGGCACGCGTTTGAGGGGCTACTGCCTCATCTCCAGCAATCGGGCCACGTATTTGCCGATAACATCAAATTCCAGGTTAACAACACTGCCCTTTTTATAGTCCTTGAAACGTGTGTGGTCATAGGTATACGGGATAATAGCCACTTTAAAGGTAGTGGGTCTGGAATCCACCACGGTCAAACTTACCCCGTCTACAGTTACTGACCCTTTTTCAATGGTCACATTATTTAGTTTGGGGTCGTATTCAAAAGTGTACAGCCAGCTCCCGTCAAGAGTTTTGACTTCCGTGCATACCGCAGTCTGGTCCACATGCCCCTGTACTATATGCCCATCCAACCGGCTTCCAAGGACCATGGCCCGTTCCAGGTTGATGTGATCTCCCATCTCGAGATGTCCTAAATTGCTTTTCTGTAGGGTCTCATCAATGGCAGTAACCCGATATGTATCCCCTTCTGCCCAAACTACTGTTAGGCAAACCCCATTGTGGGCAATACTTTGGTCCACTTTTAGTTCTTTGCCGATGCCAGCTTTAATGGTGATGTGAAGATTGCCACCTTCTTTTTCCAACTTGGTAACTTCCCCCAGACTTTCGATAATACCTGTAAACATGTGTCGATGAAAATAAGTAGTTTTGCGGGACAAAATTACGGCTAAACCGGGAGATCTGATGAAGGATAAAGGCAAAATATTATTGGGAATATCGATTGGTGACCTAAACGGTATCGGGGGGGAAGTGGCCCTGAAAACATTTGAAGACTCCCGCATGCTGGAATTTTGCACCCCGGTGATCTTTGCTGGCAATAAACTTATCAGTCAACTGAAAAACGCTCTCAACCTCAACATCCAGTATACAGGCGTTCAAGACGCTTCGAAAGTCATTCCCGGGAAGATCAATGTTGTCAATGTCTGGAAATCCTCCCCGGAGATTCAATTTGGAGAAGAAACCAAGGAGGCAGGCACTTACGCCATTAAATCCCTGAGGGCTTCAGTGAACGCATTGAAGAAAGGGAATATCGATGTTCTGGTCACGGCACCCATAAACAAAAAAAATATACAGGACCAGGAGTATAGTTTTCCTGGCCATACAGATTACCTCGCGCAGCAACTAGGGGGGCAAAGCCTGATGTTCATGGTTACGGACAACCTCAAAGTGGGCTTGCTGACTGACCATGTGGCCGTCAAAGAGGTCGCAGATAAAATCACCCCTGAACTAATTAAAAACAAAGTCCTTTTGATGGAAAACTCCCTGAAAATGGATTTTGGTATCCGCAAACCCCGCATTGCCGTACTGGGGATAAATCCACATAGTGGAGACGAGGGGGTGATCGGCAAAGAAGACGATGAGCTGATGAAACCTGCCTTAAAGGCCCTGGCAGAGGCAGGCCACCTTGTTTTTGGGCCTTATGCCGCCGATGGGTTTTTTGGCTCCGGGACCTACTTGCAGTTTGATGCAGTACTGGCGGCCTATCACGACCAGGGATTAATCCCGTTCAAAACCCTGTCCTTCGGCAGGGGGGTTAATTTTACTGCCGGTCTTTCCGGGATCAGGACTTCACCAGATCACGGCACGGCCCTCGATATTGCAGGTAAGGGCATAGCAGATGAAGGTTCTTTTAAAGAGGCTGTTCATATGGCACTTCGTATTTATAAAAACCGGACCGAGTACCAGGAGCTCACCTCCAATCCCCTTAAAAAGCAAAAGCTGAAGCGTTAAGGGAGCAGTATACCAAGGGCGTCCCCTCATTTGAAATATCTTTGGTAATCAATTGTGTTATTGGAAAAAAAAGGTATCTTTGCACGCCTTAAACTAGTGTTGATAATGGAGGACCATAAGGAATTTAGTAGTCCTTTCTCGGGATTGAAGCAGGGAAAACACAGGTTTGAGTTCAAGGTAGACAATACGTTCTTTGATTCCTTTGGTTATCGTGAATTCAATAACGCTGATGTGGGCCTTTCCCTGGTGCTTAACCGTATGAGCACTATGCTGGAACTGGAACTGGAAGCTCAGGGAACGGTTAATGTGGACTGTGATCTGACCAGCGAACCCTATGAACAACCTATTGAGGGCCATATGGAACTCGTTGTTAAGTTTGGTGAGGCATACAATGATGAGGATGATGAAATCCTGATCCTGCCTCATGGTGAACATCAGATCAACATTGCCCAACTGGCCTATGAAATGCTGGTGCTGGCAGTACCTCAGAAACGGGTACACCCGGGAGTAGCGGATGGCACTTTGAAATCAGAAGCTCTGAAGCGGCTGGAAGAATTACAACCAAAAGAAACAAGGAAAGACGATAAAACGGATCCCAGATGGGATGCACTTAAAAATTTACTAACGGATAAATAAGTTGCACGATGGCACATCCTAAACGAAAAATATCTAAGACCAGGAGAGACAAGAGAAGAACGCATTATAAAGCAACAGCTCCAACTCTCGCCAAAGATCCGTCAACCGGAGAATTGCACCAGTATCACAGGGCACACTGGCATGAAGGTAAATTGTACTATCGCGGTCAGGTTCTGCTGGACAGCACCGAAGAAGCTGCCGAATAGTAGGTCTGTAAAGGAATAAGACTCCCGCTGTAAAGTGGGAGTTTTTTTATGGGCACCCCTCAACCAGAAATCTCACATTTTTCCCGGGGATTCGCGAAAAATCACTAATTTTCAACGCTTTTAGAGCCATTTTGATGGTTTTCTGTAGAAAAAACCACCTTTAGCATGAGCAAAATCACAGCAGCTATAACAGCTGTGGGGGCATATGTTCCCGATTATAGGTTGACCAATGAAATATTGGAAACCATGGTAGACACCACGGACGAGTGGATCACTACCAGAACTGGGATAAAGGAAAGAAGGATATTAAAAGATCCGGACAAGGGAACTTCCTATTTGGCGATAAAGGCAGCTGAGGATCTTATTGCAAAACGCAATTTGGATCCCAAGGAAATTGATTTGGTCATCCTGGGAAGTGCTACACCGGATATGCCAGTAGCGTCTACAGCGGTGTACGTCGCTTCGAAAATTGGGGCAACGAACGCTTTTGCTTATGATTTGCAGGCCGCCTGTTCCAATTTCCTTTTTGGTATGTCTACGGCAGCGCGCTATATTGAATCTGGCAAATACAAGAAAGTTTTGCTGATTGGGGCGGATAAGATGTCCTCCATTATTGATTACACAGACAGGACTACCTGTATCATATTTGGAGACGGAGGCGGAGCGGTGTTATTTGAACCCAATGAGGAAGGCCTTGGGCTTATGGATGAATATTTGCGATCTGACGGCAAAGGAAGAGAATTCCTGAAGATCGATGCGGGCGGCTCTCTGATGCCACCCACGGAGGAAACCGTAAAGAATAAGAAACATTTTGTTTTTCAGGATGGAAAGTCGGTTTTCAAGTTTGCTGTTTCCAACATGGCTGATGTTGCAGCGAAAATTATGGAAAGAAACAACCTTACTCACGATGATGTCCAATGGCTGGTTGCCCATCAGGCCAATAAGCGGATCATCGATGCCACAGCCAAACGAATGGAGTTGGAAGCAGCTAAGGTTATGATGAACATAGAACGATATGGGAACACCACATCGGCTACATTACCTTTACTGTTGCACGATTATGAAAAGCAACTTAAAAAAGGGGATAATTTGGTTTTTGCTGCTTTCGGTGGAGGATTCACCTGGGGCGCAATTTATTTAAAGTGGGCCTATAATAGCTAATCATTCAACTATAAAAAAGAATTCCATGGATATTAAGGAGATTCAAAGTTTAATCAGGTTCGTCGCCAAATCGGGAGCTAGCGAAGTTAAGCTCGAGACGGACGACATCAAGATTACCATCAGGACAGGCACATCAGGCGCTTCACCTGAAACCACCATTGTACAACAGATCCCTGTGGCACAGCCCATGACACCTACTGTTGTACCCTCTGCCCCGGCAGAAACTCAGGCGGCACCTGAAAAACAAAGTGCGGAAAAAGAAGAAGAGGATTCCCGCTATATCACCATCAAATCGCCCATCATTGGAACCTTTTACAGAAAGCCTTCACCAGATAAGCCGCCTTTTGTTGAAGTAGGTGATGCTATTGCCAAAGGGGACGTACTCTGTGTGATCGAAGCCATGAAGCTCTTTAATGATATTGAATCTGAAGTTTCAGGAAAAGTTGTCAAAGTGCTTGTGGAGGATTCTTCTCCTGTGGAGTTCGACCAGCCTTTATTCCTTATCGATCCTTCTTAATATCCCTGCCGGGTTCATTACAGGCCTTCCCTTTTAAAGGAAACCTGGCCTGATGAGCACTTCCAGAAAGGGAACAATATTTAAGGTTATGTTCAAGAAAATACTTATTGCAAACAGGGGGGAGATCGCTATGCGGATCATCAGGACCTGTAAAGAAATGGGGATCAAAACCGTTGCCGTATACTCCAAGGCAGACGAGGAAAGCCTGCACGTGAGGTTTGCCGATGAAGCTGTTTGTATTGGCCCGGCACCCAGCAGTGAATCCTACCTGAAAATACCGAATATCATTGCCGCTGCAGAGATCACGAATGCTGATGCGATACACCCAGGATATGGCTTCTTGTCAGAAAATGCCAAGTTTTCCCGAATTTGTGCAGAACACGACATCAAGTTTATAGGAGCTTCCGGAGAACACATTGAAAAAATGGGCGACAAGGCGACTGCCAAGGAGACCATGAGGAAGGCCGGGGTCCCTACCATACCCGGTTCAGACGGCTTGCTTAAAGATGTGGCAGATGCAAAAAAGATCGCCAAGAAAATGGGCTATCCTGTTATGATCAAAGCTACAGCCGGAGGTGGAGGTAAAGGGATGCGCGCTATCTTTAGTGAAGATGAGCTGGAAGCCGCCTATGAAAGTGCCGTTAAGGAAGCGGTTGCCGCATTTGGCAATGGCGGTATGTATATGGAAAAACTAATTGAGGAGCCCAGGCATATTGAGATCCAGGTTATCGGGGATCAGTTCGGAAATGCCTGCCACCTGTCTGAGCGGGATTGTTCCATTCAAAGGAGGCACCAAAAGCTGACTGAAGAAACACCCTCGCCTTTTATGACAGATAGTCTGCGGGAGGCTATGGGGGAAGCTGCTGTGCGTGCTGCAGAATATATCAAGTATGAAGGGGCAGGAACCATCGAATTTTTAGTGGACAAGCACCGGGATTTCTACTTTATGGAAATGAATACCCGTATACAGGTAGAACACCCCATTACCGAGCAGGTAGTGGACTATGACCTTATCCGGGAGCAGATCCTCGTTGCCGGAGGTGTACCCATTACCGGGCAGAACTACTATCCCAAACTGCACTCCATAGAATGCCGGATCAATGCCGAGGATCCGTACAATGATTTCAGGCCATCCCCTGGAAAGATCACTACCCTCCACACTCCTGGAGGTCACGGGGTGCGACTGGATACCCACGTTTA
The DNA here is from genome assembly GCF_982873095.1 of Lentiprolixibacter sp. NCBI lineage: Bacteria > Pseudomonadati > Bacteroidota > Flavobacteriia > Flavobacteriales > Flavobacteriaceae > Lentiprolixibacter > Lentiprolixibacter sp. The sequence goes on from NZ_CEYNTP010000017.1 coordinate 7,792, forward strand.
CAGCGGATATGTCATTCCACCCAACTACGATTCAATGATTGCCAAATTGATAACCTCGGCCCAGACACGGGAGGAGGCGATCAACAAAATGAAACGGGCCCTGGAGGAGTTTGTCATCGAAGGGGTAAAGACAACCATTCCGTTCCACAGGCAGCTCATGGAACACCCTGATTATCTCGCGGGGAATTACACGACGAAGTTCATGGAGGATTTCAGTATGAAACCTGAAGAAGAATAAAGATAAACTCCGATTTTAATCGGAGTTTTTTGGCTATGGAGCTGAGTTACTGGGAATATAAAAGCTGGCTAACCGAGGTGGACTTCACCATAGTGGGTAGCGGTATTGTAGGCCTTAGTTGCGCGCTCCAACTTAAATCCTCCTATCCCACCGCCAAAGTGCTGATCCTGGAAAAGGGGCTTTTACCCCAGGGGGCAAGCACCAAGAATGCGGGGTTTGCCTGTTTTGGCAGTATTTCCGAGATCCTTTCAGATCTAAAACGGCAGAGTGAAGACGAGGTACTGGCACTGGTAGAGAAACGCTATAAAGGCATTCAACTCCTGAGGCAAATCCTTGGGGATCAGGCCTTGGACTACCAACAAAACGGCGGACATGAATTGTTCCTCAGATCCGATCAAAGCCTATATGAGAATTGTCTGCAGTCCATAGACCGGATAAACCGATTGGTGCATCCCGTATTTGGCCAAAAGGCTTTTGTAACCGGACCTAACAGCTTTGGTTTCGGGCACATACAGGAGCAGTATATTACACATACCTTCGAGGGGCAGATCGATACCGGGAAGATGATGTTGTCCCTGCTCAAGAAAGTGCAAGCCTCCGGGGTGGTCATACTCAATGGCATCACCGTGAATGAAATAGAATCAGCTGCTGATCATGTCCTGGTACAGACAGAACAGTTCTGTTTCCCAACGGCAAACCTGCTTATCGCCACCAATGGTTTTGCCTCCAAATTTGTTGGGGACAAAGTACAGCCCGCCCGGGCACAGGTATTGGTAACTGACCCAATTCCTGATTTAGCAATCCGGGGGACCTTCCACCTGGAGGAAGGGTACTACTACTTTCGGGACATCGACAACCGGATTTTGCTTGGAGGTGGACGAAACCTCGATTTCAAGGGGGAGGAGACTACGGATTTCGGGCAAACGTTGCAGATACAGCAGCAATTGGAAAAACTCCTCAGGGAGGTAATCCTCCCGGGAAAAGAAGTCCAAATAGCCTCACGATGGAGCGGCATTATGGGTGTCGGGGAACAGAAAAAACCAATTGTCAGGACGATATCCAACCGGGTACATTGTGGTGTTCGGCTGGGTGGTATGGGGGTTGCCATAGGGAGCCAGGTAGGCAGGGAATTAGCAGAGCTGGCCGGTTAAATGTAAGGATGAGAAAGAGGACAACTACATATGGCTTGATCTTGCTATTGCTGTCAATGGTGTTGCTTTCCGGATGTACGGTTTCCAAAAGGAGGCAATACCAGCGGGAGTACAGGAGGCTATGGAAGGAAATCATACAATCCCAGGCCTGGAAAGATGCCCTGAGATCATCCAGGACCTTCACCTACGTGGACAGCGAGTTGAAGTATATGGCAGTTGGGCCAGAGCAGCTCCGGATGTCTGTGCTGCCGGATACAGAAGTAACCAGGAAGGACTTTGAACAGCGCTATATCAAATGGGTAAACGGGGCATACTACCGAATTATCGCCGAAGCAGAAGAGGCCGATGAAGGGATCAGATCAGAATTCGAAGCCTTGGTGGCTGAGAGAAGAATGAGGCCAAGGTCGGAAGATGAAGCGTCCAGGGAGCAATTCCTCCTTGCCCGAAGGCGATATATAGCGCACAGTAAAATGCTCGAAGGCCTAAAATCCTGGAAAGCCTTTGAAGAGTACGGATCCGACGATCTGGATTTCTTTAGCAGTGAAAACAAGGAGCTGGTATATGAATTGTATCGTACCGGACAAGGGGAAAAGATTATTACCGCCTACCTGATGTACAAACTCGCTGACCTTTACCATCAGGATCAATAAAAGAGAGTGGATTTCTCCGTCCCTGAAGTGCTGGCAAGCAATTCATTTCTTATCTTCAACCCGGACCTGCTTGAAGGGTCCGTTGCGATTATGGAATTATTGTATTTGCTGCTCGCTGTACTCCTGATCATTTTCCTGACCACCCGGTTAAAGGTACATCCGTTTATTGCCCTTTTTGTGGTTTCAATCGGTTATGGACTTCTGGCTGGTATGCCCTCGCAGGGGATTATCGATTCCATAAATACCGGCTTTGGAAACACCCTTGGCAAGGTGGGACTGATAATTTTTCTCGGGGTAATCATCGGGGCCTTCCTCGAGAATACCGGAGGGGCTTATGCCATTGCGGAAAAAGTCCTTGGTCTCATCGGTAAAAAACAGGTAGCAACTGCAATGGGGATAGTTGGTTATATCGTCTCTATTCCGGTATTTGCGGACAGTGGGTTCCTCCTCCTCCATCCCTTAAACAAAGGCCTTAGCAAGAAAGCCGGGCTCTCCCTGGCAGGGCCTGCGGTAGCTCTTGGATTGGGATTACTAGCGTCACATACCCTGGTGCCCCCCACCCCTGGACCTATTGCAGCTGCAGGGATCATAGGGGCAGACCTAGGCCTGGTTATAGGGCTGGGGCTGCCGGTAAGTGCTATTGCCCTTACCGCATCGATTATTTTTGCCAGGAAATACGCTGCTAAAACTTTTATTTCGCCCGCAGCAGGGGAAGACAAGGAGGAAAAAGTTATAGCTAAAGAAGAATATCGTCCGGGCGCATTGCGTTCTGCGATTCCCATTCTGGTCCCAATTGTCCTCATTCTCCTGAAATCCGTATTTGTCACGCAGGGAACCGAACAAGTGGGTATCTATGCGCTTATCGCTTTTCTTGGGGAACCGGTTATTGCTTTGCTGATAGGTGTTTTCCTCTGCCTGTTTCTTCCGAATAAGATAACTACTGACATGCTTTCAACTACGGGGTGGACGGGAAAGGCTGTAAAGGATGCTGCCTCTATTGTCCTGATCACAGGAGCAGGGGGAATTTTTGGACAAATACTGCAGGATTCAGGAATAGCTACCTCCCTTGGGGCATATCTGTCTCAGTTTAATCTTGGTATTTTATTGCCGTTTGTTCTTGCAGCTGCCCTCAAAACTGCCCAGGGGTCTTCTACAGTGGCCCTTATCACGGCTGCCTCTATATTCATGCCTATGATGGGTGCTATGGGGTTTGAAACCGAAATGGAAAAAGCCCTTGTAGTCCTGGCAATAGGGGCAGGGTCGTCTGTTGTTTCCCATGCCAATGACAGTTTTTTCTGGGTGGTTACACAGATGAGCGGGATGAGAGTCAATACGGGTTATCGGCTGTTCAGCCTGGGAACCTTTGTCCTTGGTGCAACCGGGGGCCTGATGGTTTTTCTGCTTTCCCTTTTCCTCACTTAGTCCAGCCCGGGTTTGCGCCGTTGTTGTTTTTTTATCCCTTGTTTCTTCTTGGCATCCAGTCTTTTCAGTATGGCCTTTTTTGGTGGCGCTGTTTGTTTTCTGGGCTTGGGTTTTTTAAGTCCGGTTTCCAATAACTTCAGAAAACGCACGAGCAATAGTGCCCGGTTTTGGTGTTGGCTCCTGGACTCATCGCATTGAAGTGTGAGGACCCCTTCCTGGGATAGTCGGTTTTTCAGGAACTGGGTAAGGCGCAACTTTTCTGCATCGGTAAGTGATGGGGATTCACTGAGGTGAAAGCTCAGCACTACCTTGCTGGAGACTTTGTTTGCATGTTGTCCTCCCGGTCCGCCACTGCGTACCGCTTTGAAATTCAGTTCCTCTATGAGTTGTTGTTTGTCCATAATCAGGGAGCCAGTCGCTGATTGATGGTTTCCAGGGAAATGTTGAGAAAGGCCTCAAGTCCTTCCTTCAGGGGTTCATGGGAATTGAAATACACCGTATGCCCGTCCTGAAGGGTACCCTGCACCAGGAAATAACTCCCCATGGGATAAGACCGGGCAACGGTAACAGGCAGGCCGGATGAGAACGAAACCTTAAATTCATGTGCGTATACAATGATCCTCCTTTTGGTATTCGCATAGGATTTTATCACATCGATGGGAAGCAGGTTGGCTTCACCGAACAAAGAGGCCACATATAAGTTTTTGGGATGCTTGTACAATTCCTGTATGGGTTTGTCCACCAGGATCTCTGTGTCTTTCATTACTATTGCCCGTTGGGCAAAGGGCAGTACGTCATGGTAATCATGGGTAGCGGTGATGCAGCTGACGCCCTCTTTTTCGAGGTAAGCAAAAAGCTTCCGCCTGAGGCTGTTTTTACGAAAATTGTCGATATGGCTGAAGGGTTCGTCCAGCAGCAGTAGTTGTGGTTTCTCGGCAAGCACCCGGGCAAGTGCCACCCTTTGTTGTTGCCCAATACTGAGGTAGCGTACCTGCGTGTTGACAAAGGATTCCAGTTCCACCATCTGCAGTAACTCCAAGGTCCGGGCTTCGCGTTCTTCCGGATAAAAGACAGAAAGGAATTCCGCCACATTTTCCTTGACTGTGGTAAAGGGCATCAAATCAAATTCCTGGGAGAGGTATTTCATAAAAGGCTCTCCCGGGATGAGGTTGTATAAAGGTCCCTTTACCTCTTTATCCCCCCAGAAAATTTTGCCTCTTTTTACGGGGATTAATCCATAGATCAGTTTCAGCAGAGTACTTTTACCACAGCCGCTTTCGCCCATAACCGCTATATGTTCCCCTTCTTCAATTTCAAAGGAAATATTTTTCAGGATGGGCCTGGTGTCGTACGCAAAAGATATTTGTTCAACGCTGAGCATGGGTGCCTGTTCAAGGGGCATAAAAAAATCCGCCTCCTAAGAAACGGATTTTGTTTGATAATATTGACCCCTAATCTTTAAATTCCTTGACCACGGCCTGGTTGGGAAGTTCTGCGTAACCCATATTATAAAGGGTAAAACCAAAAATATCTGCATACTGCTCAATGGTTTTGCTCACCGGGGTTCCTGCCCCGTGCCCGGCTTTTGTCTCAATACGTATCAGGGTGGGATTCATGCCTGATTTCTTGGATTGGAGTTCTGCGGCAAATTTAAAGCTGTGAGCAGGCACTACCCTATCATCATGGTCGCCGGTAGTGATGAGGGTCGCCGGATAGGCTGTGCCTTCTTTTACATTGTGTACAGGAGAATACCCTTTGAGGTAGTTGAACATCTCTTCGCTTTCCTCTGATGTACCGTAATCGTAGGCCCAACCCGCACCCGCGGTAAAGGTGTGGTAGCGCAACATGTCCAGTACCCCTACAGCGGGTAAAGCCACCTTCATAAGGTCGGGACGCTGGGTCATGGTCGCTCCAACCAGGAGACCGCCATTGGAGCCTCCCCGTATGGCCAGGTACTCCCTGGAGGTATAATTGTTTTCAATCAGATATTCGGCCGCAGCTATAAAGTCATCAAACACATTTTGTTTCTTGGTCTTTATCCCTGCCTGGTGCCATTTCTTGCCATACTCTCCCCCGCCCCGGAGATTGGGAACGGCATATACACCTCCTTGCTCCATCCACACGGCATTGATGATACTAAAGGAAGGGGTAAGGCTGATGTTGAACCCACCGTATCCGTAGAGGATAGTAGGGTTTTTACCGTTCAGTTCCAGGCCTTTCTTATGAGTGATGATCATAGGTACCTTGGTGCCGTCTTTTGAATTGTAGAACACCTGGGTAGATTCATAGGCTTCCGGATCAAAATCGATCTCCGGTTTCCAGTACTGTTCATAGTCCCCTGAAGCCACATTGAATTTATATGAAGAACTTGGGGTGTTGTAGTTGGAGAAATTGAAGTAAAGGTCCGCTTCTTCCTTTTTCCCCCTAAAGCCACCTGCACTTCCAATCCCGGGCAGGTTTACCTCTCGTATCAGGTTTCCATCATAATCATACTGATATACCTTAGAGATCGCATCCACCATGTATTCAGCAAAAATGTACCCCCCACCAGTACTTGGGCTCAGGACATTCTCGGTCTCAGGAATCACATCAACCCAGTTCTCTGGCTGGGGATTGGCCGCATCCACTTTGACAATTTTTTGGTTAGGGGCATCCAGATTGGTTACGATAAACAGGGTGCTCCCGTTGTTATCCAGAACATAACTATCGCTGTCTGTGTGGTCCAATACGGTCACAAAGGAAGCATTCGGATCTGTGAGGTCGCGAATCAGCATCTTGTTTCCTGAGGTGGAAACTGCGGGATAGATGATCAGATAGTTTTGATCTTCGGTAATGCTTGCAGAGATATATCGGTGTTTTTCCGCCGCAGTACCTCCGTAAATCAACTGATCTTCTTCCTGTGGCGTACCCAATTTGTGATAGTATACTTTATGTTGATCGGTTTTGGCAGACAATTCACTGCCCTCTGGCTTGTCGTAGCTGGAGTAGTAGAATCCCTCGTTTCCTTTCCAGGAAATCCCACTGAATTTTATATCCACCAGGGTATCTTCCACAATCTCTTTATCCTCTGCATTGATAACGATCACCTTCCGCCAATCGCTTCCTCCTTCGGAAATGGAATAGGCTGCCATACTGCCATCTTTTGTGAAGCTAAGTCCGGCCAGGGAAGTGGTTCCATCCTCAGAAAAGGTATTGGGATCCAGGAACACCTCGGGTTCTTCACCCTCTTTTTGGCGGTAGACGACATATTGGTTCTGCAGGCCATCGTTTTTGTAGAAATAGGTATACCCCCCTTCCTTGAATGGAGTGCTGAGTTTTTCGAAGTTCCAAAGCTTTTCCAGCCTGTTCTTCAGGTCCTCACGGAAAGGAATTTGGTCCAGATAGCCAAAAGTCACTGCATTCTGTTCTTTGACCCAGGCTTCTGTTTCTTCGCTTCGGTCATCTTCCAGCCATCGGTAGGGATCTTTCACTTCGGTTCCAAAATAGGTGTCAGTAGTCTCTCCCTGACGTGTTTCAGGATAATTCACGGCAATAGGTTCGGATTTTGTAGTGGTGTTGCAGGAAATCGCAGTAAGGACGATGGCCAGCAATAAGGTGTATCTTTTCATTTGTTTGGAAATTTATCGTCCTAAATTACCATAAAAATGCCAAGATAACTCCTTGGAAAGTGTGGTTTAACAGGAATTTTAGACCCTTATGTTACAGCAGTGCTTTGGCGACCAGGTACTCGGCAATCTGAATCGCATTTGTCGCTGCCCCTTTACGTAGATTATCAGCAACAATCCAGAGGTTCATGCTGTTTGGCTGGGTTTCGTCCCTTCGTATACGGCCTACGAACACCTCGTCCTTGTCATGTGCATATACAGGCATGGGATAGGTGTTGGTATCCGTGTTGTCCTGTACAACCACCCCGTCTGTCTCATGTAACAGATGGCGTACCTCAACAAGATCAAAATCATTCTCAAATTCCACATTAACAGATTCCGAATGCCCACCCGAGGTTGGGATCCTCACCGCTGTGGCCGTAATGGAAAAGGTGCGGTCGTCAAGGATCTTCTGAGGTTCCCTGGCAAGCTTCATTTCTTCTTTGGTGTAGCCGTTTTCCAGAAACACATCGCAATGGGGCAGGGCGTTGCGGTTTATGGGATAGGGATACGCCATTTCACCCTGTATACCGGCGATTTCGTTTTCCAACTGCTGAACTGCCTTGACGCCTGTTCCTGAAACCGACTGATAGGTGGAAACCACCACGCGTTTCATTTTATAGCGGGAATGTAAAGGGGCGAGGACCATAACCAACTGTATGGTGGAACAATTTGGGTTGGCTATGATCTTATCTTCTTTTGTCAGGATACCGGCATTGATCTCCGGGACAATTAATTTCTTATCGGGATCCATCCGCCATGCCGATGAATTATCTATAACCGTTGTGCCCACTTCCGCGAACTTGGGAGCCCATTCCAGGGAAGTGCCTCCCCCTGCGGAAAAGATTGCCAGATCAGGTTTCAGGGAGACCGCCTGGGCCAGCCCAATAACCGTATGTGGCTTTCCATTGTATTGTATCTTTTTCCCGACTGATCGCTCAGAAGCAACGGGATAGAGCTCGGTTAAAGGGAAATTGCGTTCGGCCAGTACCTTGAGCATTACTTCTCCCACCATGCCGGTGGCTCCAACAACTGCTACTCTCATGTAATTCACTATTAGGGGATAAATGTACCGCAAGCGTATCAGATGGACAAGCCCATAATCACTTCATCATAATTCGCCTGCCAAACGTTAGATATCCAACAAAAAATCCGCCGGTTGGCTTAGCAGGCTAACCGGCGGTTTAATTTAGGTATGTAGTGCAGCGGTATCCCTTTAAAGGGAAACGTAATCTATTTTTTCAGCAGGTCGCGAATCTCTGCGAGTAATTCTTCCTGTGAAGGGCCTTTCGGAGCTGGTGGAGCTGGGGGTTTTTTGGTTTTATTATAGGCCTTTACAATGAGAAACATCACAAATCCCACAATGACCAGATTAACAAGGGTATTTACCCAGGCACCCCAGCGAATGGCATTCTCAGCCACATAGCCTTCTTCTCCTTCAACTCCAGAAGCCTCCGTAAGAATAAACTTCAGGTTGGCAAAATCAACTCCTCCTGTAAATTCCCCTACAACAGGCATAACGATATCATTCACAAAACCGTTGATCACCAGGCCAATTGCCCCGGCCATGATCACAGCAACAGCAAAATCAACTACGTTGCCGGTCATGATAAAATTCTTGAATTCTTTTAGCATGTTAGTGTTCTTTAATTGGTTAATAAGTTGCTGAAAATAAGCAAAAAAGCAAAATTCCGAAAGGAAAGAAAAAGAATCTTAGGGGAGTATCACCCTTTTCACACGCTGTGAGATGCCTGTAAGCAATTCATAGGAAATGGTATGGGCGCCTGCTGCTACTTTTTCAGCGGATTGACCTTTGCCGAAGAGGACTACTTCATCACCTTCCTGGCAAGGGATGTCTGTGATATCTACCATCAGCATATCCATACAGACGTTTCCTATAATCGGGGCTTCCTGCCCTTTGATACAGACGGTTCCCTTTCCTTTGCCGTAGATCCGGCCAATTCCGTCTGCATGGCCAACAGGCAGCGTGGCGACCCTGCGCATTCCGGGAGCCTTGTAAGCCCGGTTATATCCCACGCTTTCCTCCGGATCAATTCTGTGTATCTGGGATATGATGGTTTTAAGGGTAGCCACGGGCTTCAGTTGCTCGTCAATCTTTGGGTCATTGCTGTAGCCATAAAGGCCGATACCGCTCCTGACCATATCAAATTGCGCTTCCGGGTAGTTAAGGATACCGGAAGTATTGAGCAGGTGCAAAAACGGTTTTCCTCCCAGGACGGATTCCAGCCTTTCCACAATCCCCTTAAACCGGTCAATTTGCATTTGGGTAAAGGGGGCCTCTGCCAGGTCATCCGATGCTGCCAGGTGGGAGAAGAGCGAAATGACCTTCAAGGCGTTACACGCTTTGAGCTGTTCGGTAAGATGATCAACATCACTTTCCCAGAATCCGAGTCGGTTCAAGCCCGTGTTAAACTTTAAATGTACGGGGTAGGCGTTTTGTTTTGCCTTACGCGCAGCTTGCTGAAAGGCATTCAAAATCCGTGAAGAGTAGATGCTCGGTTCCAGGCAACGGGCAATTAATTCAGGGAAGTTCACGGGTTGCGGGTGCAGCACCAGGATGGGGGTCCTAATGCCGTGATCTCTTAAAACCGCCCCTTCCCTTGTATATGCGACAGCGAAATAATCAACTCCCAAGGCCTCCATTCTTTTGGCAATGGCCACGGTTTCACTGCCGTAGGCATAGGCTTTTACCACGGCCAGGAATCTCGTTTTGGGGTTAAGTCGGGATTTAAGAAAATGATAATTGTGTTCCAGGGCACTGAGATCTATTTCCAGCACCGTTTCCGAGGCACTAGACATTCGCGTCCTTTTTGGGGTTTACCACTTCTTCTGCCTCAACGTTCATATGGCTGATTTTTTCTTTTAGCATGGCCTTGTAGAAGGCCGCCCTGCTCAAAGGCTCATACTCTTCCGTTTCTCCGAGCAATACCAGGTCGTTGTTGCTCGATTTGCGGAAACTGTAGTTGGCCAGATTACCTGTGCGCGTACAAATGGCATGCACCTTGGTTACATATTCTGCAGTGGCCATCAGGGCTGGCATGGGGCCAAAAGGATTTCCCTTGAAGTCCATATCCAGGCCAGCGACCACCACCCGTATGCCCATGTTCGCAAGGTCATTGCATACCGTTACAATTTCATCATCAAAAAATTGGGCCTCATCAATGCCTACCACATCGCAATCGTCTGCGAGCAGCCTGATGTTGGCGGCTGCAGGTACTGGAGTTGAACGGATTTCATTTTCGTCATGGGAGACCACTTTTTCCTCGTGGTACCGGGTATCTACTAGTGGTTTGAAGATCTCTACCTTTTGTTTTGCAAATTGCGCCCGCTTCAGCCGGCGGATCAATTCTTCAGTTTTGCCCGAAAACATCGATCCGCAGATGACTTCAATCCATCCGAATTGTTCTTTGTGATTAACAGTGTTTTCGAGAAACATTTTGTAATTTTAGACGAAAGTAAACTCCCGGACGTTCTAAGATCAGGGAAAGTATAAAAGTATTAAAAAAGAAAGACCTATACCTTCGGGAGAAGGTTAAAAAGATGAAAAGGAAATTAAAAGAAGAGCTGGTAGAGATGGCGAAGGAGATTCTGAATTCTGCGGAAGATCAGGACCTTGCCCGTTTATATGAAAGTGCGAAAAACCTGTATGAGAAGCTGGCTGTTCTCAGGTTTATTGAGGAGAAACTGGGGGATGTACAGATCGATGTTTCCAAGAATGTGCTGGCCTCCAAGTTCGAAACCCTGGCCAGTGCCGTAATGAGTGAAAACCGTTCGGTACCGGAAAATAACCCCCACGAGGAGGATATTATTACCCCGGGAATTGATACCATCAAACACATGATCTCAGAAATGCCTTCAGCAGCTGAAGTAGAACAGGTGTTTCGTGAATTTGTGGCAAAAACAGAGCCGATAAAGGCAGACAAGGACATTCTTAACCCCATCGAAGGCCAGGGGCAGGCCCATCCCAAATCTGTCAATGACAAACTGGTAGAGCGGGAGATCAAGGTAGACCTAAACGATCGCCTTGCCTTTGTTAAGCACCTGTTTCGAGACAGTACCGAGGATTTCAACCGTGTTATTTCCCAGTTGAATACCATTGGTACTGAAGAACGTTCCAGGGCCTTTATCGAGAATTTGGTAAAACCTGATTATAACAATTGGGAAGGGAAGGAAGAATACGAAAGGCGATTCATGGCGCTTATAGAACGCCGTTTTGCCTGAATCACTTCTATTCTCTAAACCGTATTTTGGCCGAAAGCCCCACATAGCTTTCGGCCTCTTATTTCCATTTAACCAGTAAGCTAAATAGTGCTTTATCTCGTTCCAACACCTATCGGCAACCTGCAAGACATCACTCAGCGGGCACTGGATGTGCTGCAGGAGGTGGACCTGATCTTAGCGGAAGACACCCGAACCAGCAAAAAGCTCCTACAACATTTTGGGATTGATACCCCGCTTAAAAGCCACCATATGCATAATGAGCACCGTGAAGTCCCACATTTGGTGGAACAGTTGCAAAGTGGTCGGAACATCGCCCTAATATCTGACGCCGGCACACCGGGTATTTCCGATCCGGGCTTTCTGCTGACCCGGGCCTGTATAAAAGCCGGACTGGAAGTTTCCTGTCTACCGGGACCTACGGCCTTTGTGCCGGCCTTGGTCATGAGCGGCCTCCCCAATGACCGTTTTGTTTTTGAGGGGTTCCTGCCACAAAAGAAAGGCAGGCAAACGCGCTTAAAACTGCTGGCCGGAGAGGAACGCACCATGGTCTTCTATGAGGCCCCCCACCGCCTGATCAAAACCTTGACCCAAATGGCCACTTATTTTGGGGAGGAGCGTCAGGTAGCGGTTTCCCGTGAGATTAGCAAGAAATATGAGGAAACAGTAAGAGGCTCCATTGAAGAGGTAAGGATGCACTTTCAAAACCATCCCCCTAAGGGAGAACTCGTGCTTGTGGTTGCAGGCAGCAGCTAGAAAAACGCCATCAGGATTAGGGAAATACGCATTTTTGCCGGGTCATCCTTATATATGCTTTCCTCTTTCCCAGCCGTATTTTCCCAGATATTGTGTGCCACTTTCAACAGCACCTTCCTCTATTTTGGTACCCATGGAATCGTTCCATCGGTTGAGATAACCAAAAAGGGCTATGACTCCGAGCATTTCCACAATTTCCCCTTCATCCCAATGCTGGTAAAGGCGTGCTTTTATTTCTTCCCCCACTGCGTTTGGGACCTGTGAAGCCGCAAGGGAAAAATCAAGGGCAGCCCGTTCGGCTTCGGAGAAGGCCGGATGCGTACGGTATTCCCAAATATTGTCGAGCTGTTCCTGTTCTGCACCATAGCGCTCGGCCGCGCGGATGGCATGCGCCTGACAATACCTGCATCCCGTAGCGTTACTGCTTACCCAAGCGATCATCCTCTTCAGGGCAGAGCTTACCCTGCCTTCATTGGCCATTACCGCCTTGTTAAGGTTGATAAAAGCCTTGGAAATGGCGGGGCGGTGTTGCATTGTAAGGACAGAATTCGGGCAAAACCCCAGGGTTTCGTTGAAAAATTCGGCCAGTTTTCTTGTCTCTTCATCATGACTCGGATCGAGCGGGTTTACTAATGGCATCTTCCTTTGATTTAATGTATTTTTACTTTCGCTACAAGAAACAAAAATTTATGAGCAACTCAAATCACATCACTACCAAATGGCTTGGAAAAATGGCCTTTGAAAGTAACAACCCTTCAGGGCATACCTTCGTTATAGATGCTGGTCCCGAGGTGGGGGGAGAGGGTAAAGGCATGCGCCCGAAAGCGCTGATGTTGTCCAGTCTTGCCGGATGTTCCGGCCTGGATGTGGCCTCATTGATCGCGAAGATGAAATTAGCGGTGCGCGATTTTACCATCGAAACCCGGGCCAACCTAACCGATGAGCATCCCAAGTACTACGATGAGGTATTTTTGGAATATCATTTTTACGGGGACCAACTGGATGAAAAGAAACTTCGGCGGGCAGTTGACCTTAGTGTAGAAAAGTATTGTGGAGTGATGGAGATGTTCAGAAAATTCGCCAAAGTAAACATAGAGCTCCTTTTCCATCACGAATAATTTGTTTTGGCATTACAGTAAATCGATGATTTAAGCAATGCTGGCAAACTGCATGTCAAGTTGTTAACTTATCCCCATTGTGAATACAAAGCGCTGGATTGTAAAACCCAAACCCGAACCTGCTGACGTCCGATCCTTGTCGGATGCGTTGAGCGTGGATCCTAAGGTGGCTTACCTTCTTGTACAGCGAGGGATTAGTAACTATGATGAAGCGCGCTTGTTTTTCCGGCCTGAATGGGGAGATCTCCATGACCCTTTCCTGATGAAAGATATGGACAAGGCCGTAGCGCGCATTGGGAGGGCGATCTCAGCTAATGAAAAAATCCTTATCTACGGGGATTACGATGTGGATGGCACAACTGCAGTGGCTTTGGTATCCTGTTACCTGAAACAATGGTATCCGGAAGTAGCCACATATATCCCGGACCGCTATCAGGAAGGATATGGTATTTCGTATCAGGGTATCGATTACGCCTGGGACAATGGCGTGAGTTTGATTATCGCACTCGATTGTGGGATCAAGGCCATTGAAAAAGTTGCCTATGCCCGTGAGAAGGGGATAGATTTCATTATAGGGGATCATCACAGACCCGGAGATGAACTTCCGGAGGCTGCTGCCGTGCTGGATCCCAAACGCAGCGATTGTCCTTATCCTTACAAGGAACTTTGTGGATGTGGAATAGGATTTAAACTTATTCAGGCACTGCAGCATAACTTGGCCCCTGATACAGGGGAAATCAATGACTTCCTCGACCTCGTGGCTGTGGCCATTGCAGCGGATATTGTTCCAATGACCGGGGAGAACCGGGTGCTAATGCACCTTGGGATGAAAGTTTTAAATGAGAACCCCAGACCAGGCCTGCTGGCTTTGAGGGAGCAAATAAAGAAAGACCGGGTTGAGGTGTCAGATGTCGTTTTTATTATCGCCCCAAGGATTAACGCTGCAGGCCGGATGAAGCATGGAAATCACGCTGTAGGGTTGCTGGCAGAGACAGACCTGTACACGGCCCGGGAATATGCTGCGGAAATAGAGACCTTTAATAAGGAAAGGAAAGGCTTGGATCAACAGATCACCCAGGAAGCCCTGAACCAGATAACAGAACTGGGGGAGGAAGATCGCTATACTTCGGTGGTGTACAAAGATTCCTGGCATAAGGGGGTTATCGGTATTGTTGCCTCCAGGCTTACGGAGACCTTTTACCGTCCAACA
>NZ_CEYNTP010000018.1:0-21960 GCF_982873095.1 Lentiprolixibacter sp.
TAGGTTTCCCGCTTTTTGATAACCCCGTCCTGGTGGATCCCGGAACTGTGGGCAAAAGCATTGGAGCCCACTATAGCCTTGTTCGGCTGTACCGGCATTCCCATTTTCTGGGATACCATCTGGCTGGTACTGTACAATAATTTACTATTGATATCCGTATCCAGATGCAGGTAAGGATGCTGCCGCAGGATCATCACTACCTCTTCCAACGAAGTGTTTCCGGCACGTTCCCCTATACCATTGATGGTACATTCGATCTGGCGGGCACCATTGACCACCCCGGCGATGGAGTTGGCTGTGGCCAGGCCAAGGTCATTATGACAGTGGCAGGAAAGGGTAGCCTTATCGATATCCTTTACGTGGTCGATCAGGTATTTCATTTTGGCCCCGTATTCTTCCGGAAGGCAATATCCGGTAGTGTCTGGTATGTTCAGCACCGTTGCCCCGGCTTTGATTACTGCCTCGCAAACCTGTGCCAAAAATTCATTGTCTGTCCTTCCCGCATCCTCTGCATAAAACTCCACATCCTCGACAAAGGATTTGGCATACTTAACAGCTTCTACAGCACGTTCCAGGATCTTTTCCCTGGTAGAGTTGAACTTGAATTTTATATGGGAATCAGAGGTGCCGATCCCGGTATGTATTCGCGGCCTCTTGGCGTGTTTGATCGCTTCTGCCGCCACTTCAATATCTTTCCTGACTGATCGGGTAAGTCCACAAACCCGTGCATTTTTAACCACCTTTGCGATGGCCTCCACAGATTTGAAATCCCCTGGACTTGAAATCGGGAACCCTGCCTCAATGATGTCAACGCCAAGCTCATCCAGGCGTCTGGCGATAACCAACTTCTGCTTGGTATCGAGCTTACAGCCTGGTACTTGTTCCCCGTCCCTCAGGGTGGTGTCAAAAATGTCTACCTTTTCTTTAGTCATTATATTTGTATAAATTTAGTCTTAGATACGAAAATATACCTAGCGAATTGATCTGCCTTTAGTCCAGAGAAGCATTTACAACGTTTATTCACTTTTCCATAATACTAAAGCGCTGTTTTACAATTACTTAAATTGCATTTTTTACGATGACAAATGTCCATAAAGACGCTTTGTTCATATTGGTAAAGTCCTTGTCGAAATCTGAAAAGCGACAATTCAAGCTATACGTAGGTAGGCTGGGGGTGAACACGGATGCCAAATTCCTGGCCCTCTTCAACTTACTCGACAAGATGAAGGCTTACAATGAGAAAACCATACTCGAGAGCGGGATCGTAAAAAAAACCCAGCTCTCTAACCTGAAGGCGCATTTGTACAAACAGATCCTGGTAAGCCTTCGGTTGAATCCTGTTAACCAAAATATCCGGGTCCAGATCCGGGAGCAGCTCGATTTTGCTACTATCCTCTATCAAAAAGGCTTGTACAAGCAAAGCCTTAAGATCCTTGATAAGGCCAAGGTTGTGGCTATAGACAATGAAGAAAAGAATATCGCCTATGAAATCGTAGAATTGGAAAAGGTGATCGAAACCCAGTACATCACCAGGAGTATACCAGACCGGGCGGATGAACTGGCCTATCAGGCCAAGCAATTATCAGATCAGAACGCACTTACCAGTCACCTTTCCAACCTGTCGCTACAGCTATACGGCATGATGCTCAAACTGGGCTATGTTAGGAATGATGAGGATTATCAAAAGGTAGAGCGTTACTTCAAGATGCATATGCCAGAATACAGGATAGAAGACCTGGGCTTCCGCGAAAAGCTTTGGCTCTACAAGGCCCATCTGTGGTACAGCTTCCTGCTTCAGGACTTTTTATCGTGCTACAAGTTTGCCAGTAAATGGGTAGACCTTTTCTATGAAAATGAGCGTATGATCTACCTGAATCCGGTATTCTACCTAAAAGGCAATCACTATTTGCTGGAATCCCTGTTCTTTGTAAAGTACGCCACACAGTACCGTGCTACCCTTGAGAGAATGGAAAAAGTGGTGGAGGACAAGAATTTTCCCAAAAACGATAATATTTCTTCCCTCATTTTCCTGTATGTGAATTCAAATAAGTTGAACCTGCATTTTATGGAGGGTACTTTTGAGAAAGGGCTGTACCTGGTAAAAATCATAGAGTACGGGATCAATAAGCACAGGGACCGCATAGATCAACACCACGTGATGGTGCTGTACTATAAAATTGCCTGCCTGTACTTTGGTATTGGCGATAACAAAACCTGTATTGCTTACCTCAAAAAGATCATTGACAATAAAAGCCTGAAAATGCGCGAAGACCTGATGTGCTTCGCACGGGTACTGAGCCTTGTGGCCCACTATGAGGCGGGCATGGATTACCATCTGGAAGTTCAACTGCGCAGTACCTACAAGTTCCTCCTAAAGATGAACGATCTGCATGCCGTGCAGAAGGAGATGATCAAATTCCTCAGGAGCCTGGGCGACATCTATCCCCACGAACTCAAAGCCGCTTTTCAGCAGTTATACGATCGCTTAAAGGTATATGAGAACCACCCCTATGAAAAACGGGCCTTCCTGTACCTTGATATCCTGTCCTGGTTGGAAAGCCACCTTCAAAATAAGCCAGTAGCGCAGGTTATACGGGAAAAAGCCTTACAACTTACTCGTTAATCAATCCCGGGGGCTGCATGCTAAATTGATTTACCAGTCCTTTTGATATCTCTTCAAACTTCTGATTACTGGCCATCTCACGAACCTTCAATGGGTCAAAATTCCCATTAAAATAAAGGAAAGAACCTGTAACATCATTGTTGTTGTAGATCAGGATCTCCCGTACGGAATTTCGGCGCTCCCTTATGGATACTACGTTACGTTTGAGTCCATCGTTCTTCCGGTAGACTTCTATGAAGGAATTTCCTGTGATAGCATTCATTTTGCGATTGAGGAATTCAGAACGTTCACGGGTATTACTTTGGAACTGCATAAAACGCAAGTCCCTGGTGTCTCCAACCAGGGCTTCCATTTCAGGTGAAATTCCACTTATCAGGCTAAGCATTACCTGGGGCACCCGAATGGCCACTACCTGGTCGTCATTCTTGTGCTGGTTGTAAAATGAGTTGATGGAATTGTAGCTACCGCAAGAAAAGCCCAGCAACAGAACAAATGCCAACAAAATTCTAGTTTTCATAATGTGGTGTTTTCGTTTCTTAAAATGTCTTCCAATGTTCAAGCTAAAAGTGAAAAATGTAATTAGGACTGACATAGATCCCAAAGCAGCCCCGGGGGGGTAGGGGCCTCCAATGCGAGCATTTCCTTTTTTACGGGATGGAGGAACTCAAGCCTTCGTGCATGCAGGTGTATGCTCCCATCCGGATTGCTCCGGTCATACCCGTATTTGAGGTCTCCTTTTATTGGGCAACCCAGTACTGCCAACTGGGACCTGATCTGGTGGTGCCGGCCTGTGTGGAGGTCAATTTCGAGAAGGAAATAGCGATCCAGACGTTTTCGGACTTTATAGCTCAGTTTCGCCTGCTTACTATCCTGGACTTTTTTTTCATGGGCATAGGATTTATTTTGCCTGGGATTCCTTTTTAACCAGTGCACCAGGGTCCCTTCTTCCTGTGGAGGTGCTTTTTTGACCAATGCCCAGTAGGTCTTTTTAGCCGTCTTTTCCGAAAAAACTTTATTGAGTCGTGAGAGGGCTTTGGAAGTGCGGGCAAAAACTACGACACCAGAAGTTGGACGATCAAGTCGATGGGCCACCCCAAGGAAAACATTGCCCGGTTTTTGGTATTTCTTTTTGATATACTCCTTAACGATCTCACTAAGGGGTTTATCACCGGTTTTGTCTCCCTGTACGATATCACCCGGCCTTTTATTGATGGCGATCAGGTGATTGTCTTCATACAGGACCTGAAGGTTTTGCGCATCGCTATGGGTCTTGGCAGTCACCCCTTAATATTGCTCTTCCTCACTTGGAAAATCCAGGCTTTTCACATCCTGGACGTACTGGGAAATGGCAGTTCCCATTTCCTCGTACAAATTCATGTAACGCCTGAGAAACCGGGGGTTAAACTCGTGGGTCATTCCCAAAAGGTCGTGGATGACCAGTACTTGTCCGTCAGCATAACGACCCCCTCCGATTCCTATGGTAGGAATGGTAAGCTTTTCTGAAACCAGTTTGGTGAGCTGGGCGGGAATTTTTTCCAGTACAATGGCAAAACACCCCAGCTTTTCAAGCAACAAGGCGTCTTCGATCAGTTTATCAGCCTCTTCCTTTTCTTTGGCCCGTACCGTATAGGTCCCGAATTTATAAATAGCCTGCGGAGTCAGGCCAAGATGCCCCATTACAGGGATACCTGCATTCAGGATACGCTTTACAGAGTCTTTTATTTCAACCCCACCCTCAACTTTAACTGCATGTGCTCCGCTTTCTTTCATAATCCGGATAGCAGACCTCAATGCCTCTTTAGGATCACTCTGGTAGCTGCCAAAGGGAATATCCACCACAACCAGGGCCCTATTTACCGCCCTTATTACTGAAGTAGCATGGTAGATCATCTGGTCCAGAGTAATGGGTAAGGTAGTTTCATGGCCGGCCATGACATTGCTGGCCGAGTCCCCCACCAAAATAACATCCACGTTGGCCGCATCCACAATTTTGGCCATGGAGTAGTCGTAGGCGGTGAGCATGGAGATTTTTTCCCCATTTTGTTTCATTTCTATGAGCGACTTTACGGTGACCCTTTTGTATTCTTTCTTGGCTGTGGACATACTGGCGGTATTAGGTGGGTAAATGTAAGGAGAATTGGCCAATTTCTATGGGTGTTTCAAGGGGCTTGTGAATTATTCCGTACTTTTCCCCTGCTTAATAATTCCCTATGAAAAATCTACTCCTTTTGCTCCTCTGCCTGGGTGCTGCCGTTACTGCCGGTGCACAAGAAAACCCCGAAGAAGAGGTGAGGCAGACTATTGTCCGTTTTTTTGAAGGCTTCCACAAGCAGGATTCCATGATCATGAAATCCGTAATCGGGCCTGACCCCACCTTACAGAGCATTGGTACTAATAAGGAAGGCGAGCCCGTACTCCGAAACGATTCCTTCGACCGGCTGGTGCAGGCCATAGTTTCCATACCGGACACAGTGAACTTTGAAGAACGCATAACGGCCTATAAGATTCGGGTAGACGGGCCCATGGCCAACGCCTGGACACCCTATGAATTTTGGTTAAACGATCAATTTAGCCATTGTGGGGTAAATTCCTTTCAATTATACCATGACGGGACTTCCTGGAAGATCATCTACCTGGTGGATACCCGACGGAGAGAGGATTGCCACTGAATTAATGTGCTAAAAATCCCCTCCTGCTCCCTGGGCAAATTCCTGACCTGAGATTACTTTTTTGCCAGGAAAAAATGACATGATGTCAGTTTTCTGCGCTTGGCATGTTGTTTGTCGTTTGCATGTCAGCTTGTACAGGTTGTACAATGGCAAACACTAATTAAAAAGACGCGAAATGAGCAAAATTATTGGTATAGATTTAGGAACAACCAACTCCTGTGTTTCTGTGATGGAAGGAAACGAGCCGGTTGTGATTCCCAATGCGGAAGGGAAGCGCACTACACCATCTGTTATTGCCTTTGTAGAAGGCGGTGAGATTAAAGTTGGAGATCCGGCAAAAAGGCAGGCAGTTACTAACCCCCATAAAACCATTTATTCTATCAAAAGGTTTATGGGCAACAAATATTCAGAATCCAAAAAGGAGGCCGATCGGGTTCCATATAAAGTAGTAAAGGGGGACAATGACACACCTCGTGTGGACATAGATGGACGTTTGTACACCCCACAGGAGCTGTCCGCTATGATCCTCCAGAAAATGAAAAAAACGGCGGAGGACTATCTGGGCCAGACCGTTACACAGGCTGTAATTACTGTACCCGCATATTTTAATGATGCACAGCGACAGGCCACTAAGGAGGCAGGTGAGATTGCCGGCCTTAAAGTAGAAAGGATCATCAATGAGCCCACAGCTGCCTCACTGGCCTATGGCCTTGATAAAAAAGATACCGACCAGAAAATCGTGGTCTTCGACTTTGGTGGAGGTACCCATGACGTTTCCATACTGGAATTGGGAGATGGCGTGTTTGAAGTGCTGGCCACTGACGGAGATACCCACCTGGGAGGTGATGACGTTGATCAAAAAATAATAGACTGGCTGGCCGAAGAGTTTAAAAAAGACGAGGGAATGGACCTCAGGGAAGATCCTATGGCCTTGCAACGCCTTCGTGAAGCTGCCGAAAAGGCAAAGATCGAATTGTCTTCTTCTTCTCAAACAGAGATCAACCTGCCCTATGTAACGGCTACCGCTTCCGGACCCAAGCACCTGGTGCGTACGTTGAGCCGTTCCAAATTCGAGCAACTGATCAATGATTTGGTGAAAAGGACCATTGAGCCTTGTGAAGCCGCATTGAAATCGGCCGGATTGTCTAAGAGTGACATCGACGAGATCATCCTGGTAGGGGGATCTACAAGGATTCCTGCCGTTCAGGAAGCCGTTGAAAAGTTCTTTGGTAAAAAACCATCCAAAGGAGTAAACCCCGATGAGGTAGTTGCCGTTGGTGCAGCGATCCAGGGTGGGGTACTCACCGGAGATGTAAAGGATGTATTGTTGTTAGACGTTACACCGCTTTCCCTGGGTATTGAAACCATGGGGGGGGTAATGACACGCCTGATCGAGGCTAATACAACCATACCGACCAAAAAGTCACAGATCTTCTCCACTGCTGCGGATAATCAGCCCTCAGTAGAAATCCATGTGCTGCAAGGGGAACGTCCTATGGCTACGGACAATAAAACGATCGGAAGATTCCACCTGGACGGGATTCCTCCCGCACCAAGGGGAACACCACAGATCGAGGTTACTTTCGACATCGATGCCAACGGTATCATCAAGGTTTCTGCTACAGATAAGGCTACAAATAAAACCCAGGATATCCGAATCGAAGCCTCTTCCGGATTAACCGAGGAAGAAATCGAAAAGATGAAGGCGGAAGCCGAAGCGAATGCCGAGGCAGACAAAAAGGCTAAGGAGAAAGCAGACAAGCTAAATGAAGCCGATGGCATGATCTTCCAGACCGAAAAGCAACTCAGTGAATTCGGGGATAAGCTTTCTGATGACAAGAAGAAACCTATTGAAGACGCCCTGGCTGATTTGAAGAAAGCTTATGAAAGTAAGGATATCGACCAGATTAGTCCGGCCCTTGAGAAAATCAACGAGGCCTGGAAGGTAGCTTCTGAAGAGATGTACAAAGCCCAGGCTGAAGCCCAGCAGGCAGGTGGTTCGGACAATGGTCAGGACACGGCCGGTGGAGGCGATGCTAAAGAAGGGGATAATGTAGAGGATGTAGACTTCGAAGAAGTTAAATAAACGGTGGTAACCGCTTAAAATCGTATATTTGAAAGAGGGGTCAGTTAGGCCCCTCTTTTTTTTGGAATACATTTTGATTTTCAGAGTAAAATAACCACTAATTTTACCTCATGCTGAGAAGACATAGAAAAGGGTTGCTATTATTTTTTTTGGGATTACTCATGATTCAGGGGGCCTACACCCAGGCGCCGCAAATCTTTACCCGGGCTGATTTCGATTTAAAGGGCCCGGTAAAATCCTGTCAGTTAATCACCAGCTATGGTAGTGAAGAATTTGAGTTTGATAAAAAGGGCTTGCTTACCAAACTCGTAACACGATTTGCCCAGGAGGATTACAGTGTAAGCTATTACAAGTACCAGGATTCAACTTTGCTGGAAAGCCGGCATGAAAACTACGTTCAGGGACAACTTGACAAAGCCACCTCCATTGCCCATTTGTATGCTTTGGATACGGTACCGGTGAAGAAAATTACGGAACGGATTTTTTCCTATCAGAAAGATGTTCTCGACCAGTATGAATATTACTTTGATGCAACGGGAAGGCTTACCAGAATTGTTAGATCAAATGAAGAAGGGGTAGATGAAACGGAGGTGTCCTATTCGCAGTACAAAGACGAGGAAACCGTAGCGTACAGTATCAACGGGGTGATTCAAAAATCTGAAAGGACATCGTACAAGAACAAGGACACCGCGGAAGAACTCAGGCTGGTGTTGAGAAAGGAGTTCTTGAACGGGGAACCCGTACGTGCGATAGAAGAAATCACAGACGCCTCCAACCGCCTTAAGGAACGTTTGGAGTACCTGTTTGATACGGGAAAGAACCAATTTGCGCTTTCACAAAAAACAGCGTATACCTACGATGAAAATGGTAATCTGGATTCAGAAACTACGACACTGGGAAGGGCCAAATCAGGCAAGACCTATATCTACCAATTTGACGGTTCGGAACATGCGAATTGGATAAAGCAGATCATTACCCCGGACAATACCTACAAAACCAGGAAGATTACTTATTTCGAAGAAGAGAAGGAGACCGGGGAATAGTTGACGGCCCTCTAGTTTTCGCGGCAGGCGGCAAGTACCTTCAGTGCCCGTGCATATATCTTTTGGGTTTCCTCCGCATAGTGATCACGAATAGCATCCGGATGGGAAAGGGTACCCTTTAATTCTTTTAATTCAGGCCATGTCTCCAGCATAGCTTTCCCATCTTCACAGGCCAAGAGAACGGTTAGTTCCTGCAGGTCCTGTTTCAGGTGGGTTAATTTTTGTGAGGCTTTGACAGCAAGGGCTTTCGCCAGTTTCTGCTCTTCATCTGACAGGGGGGTGCCGTTTTGAGCATTGCTATCCCCGGGCATATTCTGCAGGGCTTCACCGGGTGAATTATCTGAGGGTATTTCACTGGAACAAACATCTAAATTATCCAGTACGTTATAGGCATCTGCTATAGCCCTCTTGGTAAAATAGCGCCCCATGTCCCAGTCTTCCGGATCCATCGCTTTATCAAGGTTTTCTATGCTATCTGTGATGGCATCCAGGGCGGTATCACAACCACAATCTCCTACCAGGTCCCTGGTTTTTTCCATAGCTTCCAGGGCCCTGCCGGCATAGTACTGCTGGTGTTCAAAGTTATAGGCCTTTAAGGATTTTTTACTGTGAGACAAAGCATAACTGGCCGAGGTATAGGCATCTGTACAACTGGTATTTGCGAGTGAAATCTGAGTGGTAAAAAACACAAAACAGAGTAAGCTGAGGTGTAGGTTGTTCATTTTGCGGTTGCTATTTAGGTAAGAAAATTCTACCTTAAAACGCAAATAGAGGGGTTTGTTGTGAATCAAAGGAAGACGATGAAAAATTATTCAGGGATTGGTGCGCTGGACTTTGGAAATACCTTAACTGGTTTTCCGGGACCACTCCTCTCTCAGGATACCGTAGCAGCAGGTATTGCGTTTAAATCCATCGTCCAGGAAGACATTTTTTCTGAGGATGCCTTCCAGCTTTGCCCCTAATTTTTCCACCGCGCGCCGGGAGCGTCCGTTGCGTTCATCAATCCGGAATTCTACTTTTTCGAAATCCATGTCCACAAAGGCGTGATGCAGCATTAATTCCTTAACTGCGGTGTTTAAACCTGTGCCGTGGAACTCCTTTCCCATCCAGGTGGCCCCAATATGCAACACCTTATTCTTCTGATCGATATGCATAAAACGCGTACTTCCTGCGTAGCTTTCCTTCCCCTTGTCATAGATGATATATGGAAGTGCCTTGCCCAGGTCCCGGTTCTTTACGGCCTGTTGTACATAACCCCGAAACCCCTCAGGGGACTCGATATTGCCCGGGGAGTGGTATACCAGCCCCCGTTGGGCCGCTATGTGCGAAAGTAACTGGTAATTTTTCAGCTCCAGGGGAATAAGTTTTACCCGCTCGTTTTCCAGGATGGACTGCGCTTTCATTCCAGGAGTTTTGGAAGGAGTTCCTTTTTAAATACATGTCCACCTGCAAAAGGAAATAGAACAGCCTTGCCTTCAAAGAGCTGCTCCAGTTTTTCCTGTTCCCGGACCATGCGCTGCGGGTTGAGGTAGGGGTCTTCTTCTCCATATACAAAAGTAGTGCGTATGTGTGATCCCAAAAATTCAAAGTCTCCCGCTTGTAGCTCTTCCGGCAGGCCCCCGGCAAACAAGATGAGGTGATCGGGTCTTAGCTTTTTATAGGCAAGGTAACGGGTGGCAATGGAAACCCCCTGACTGTATCCTAAAACGATAAGGGTGCAGGTTTCCGGGATGGCCTCAGCCTCCAAAACCGCATCCAGGTACGCCATTACATTTTCCTTCTCCACAGCCGTGTTTTCCCGCGTCAGCCAGCTGGCACCCACATGCTTGTATTCCCCGTTCAAATAGTATTTGGATGGGGCCTGCGGTGCGATAAAGTAGTGTCGATCAGCCGGGAAATCGGCAAAATACCTCAGAAAATACCGGCTCAGATAACCAATACCATGGAAAACGAGCCATACATATTGGGTGGTCTCCGATAAGGTGTTTAAGGTGGCATAGCTATTCTTGTTCTGATATACCACCTCTTTTTCACAGGGCTTCATAGATCAAAGATAAGGTAAAGGCTGCAGTAAGAGGGAATGCGTATTTTTGCAAAAACATTTTCATGGACGAATACAAAGAAAAGATTCTCGGGGTATGCAATGAGGTGTGTAAAAACACCCTGATGGAAACCCTTGATATTTCATATGTGGATGTGGGCGAAAACTTCCTTGTCGCCCGTATGCCCGTAAGCCCTAAAGTCCACCAGCCGGACGGGGTATTGCATGGGGGGGCTACTGTGGCCCTTGCTGAAAGCGTAGGTAGTGCAGCATCTTATGTATTCATGGACGCACAAAAATATTTTGTCCGGGGCATTGAAATTGCCGCAAATCACGTAAAAAGTATACGGGAAGGGGAGGTATTTGCAAGGGCTACCATCATCCATAAAGGCCGCACCACGCAGTTGTGGGAAATCCGGATAACCGATGGGGAGGACAATCTGATATCCGTCTGTAAACTCACGACTATCGCGCTGGAACGAAAGTAAGCAGGGCCTATGGAATGGATTAAAAGGGTAAGCGAACAACTGGACAAGCAATTGCCTTTTGTGGTATATCGCAAGCCTGGAAGAAAGAAAATCCGTGCGCTGTTTCAACGGGATGAAAGGCTTCACGCCGTAGGGGACTTTACGGAACAGGGTTTCGTTATGGCACCGTTTGTTCCGGGAGAATACCCAACGATACTGATCCGCCCTGACCAGGTCCTTGAAGCTACTTTTAGCCATAAAAAGACCCGCCTACCTTTTGAAATCACCACGGATCCCAATGGAGACAAAGGGAAACAGGAATACCTCCGGATGGCCGAAAGGGCCATTGAAGAATTGCAATCAGGTTCCCTGCAGAAAGTCGTGCTTTCCCGCCGGAGAACACTCACCCTCAGCCCGGACCCCTTAGCGGTTTATCAGTTGTTGCTCAATCAGTTTCCCGACGCTTTTGGCTATTTGTTTTACCATCCCCAGATTGGCCTTTGGATGGGGGCCAGTCCGGAAACACTGATCCGTTATTCGACCGAACAATTCGAAACCGTATCCCTGGCAGGAACAATAAAAATGGAGGGAGCATCGGTGCCAAAATGGGGAGAGAAGGAAATCAGGGAACAGGAATATGTGACCAACTATATCAGGGAAGTCCTTGAAACTAGGGCAGTAGAACTGGAGGTAATGGGACCTGAAACCGTTAGGGCCGGGAACCTCTATCATTTAAAATCTACGATAACAGGTGTTAATCCTGCTGCATCATTTCAAGAGCTTATCCGGGTATTACACCCTACACCTGCTGTCTGTGGGATCCCTTTGAAAAAGGCCAGGAACTTCCTGCTGGAACAGGAAGACTACCCCAGGGCCTATTACACTGGATATCTTGGGGAATTGAACATGGGTCCCCAAAAAAGCAGTCAGCTGTATGTTAACCTCAGGTGCATGTGTTTCGAAAAGGAGCATGTACATATATATATAGGAGGAGGGTTGGTCAAGGGGTCAGACCCCGAAAAAGAATGGCAGGAAACGGTCTACAAAAGCACCGCTATGGGGCACCTGATCATGAATTCCGTCGATAAATTGGGATAGCCCGAACCCCTGTTGTATTTTTGCGTCCGCTATGAAGTATTCCAACATCCCCGTCGCCCAAGCAGTTGTGAAACACTGTAAAGCCAGGGGAATCCGGCATATCGTTATTTCACCTGGATCCCGCAATGCCCCTTTGGTCCTGAGTTTTTCTTCCGATCCCTTTTTCAGCTGTTACAGTATAGTTGATGAACGATCAGCGGCGTTTTTCGCGCTGGGGATGGCACAGCAATTGCAGACGCCGGTTGCAGCGGTTTGCACCTCTGGCAGCGCTTTGCTCAACTATTATCCGGCAGTGGCAGAAGCCTTTTACAGCGACATCCCCCTCGTACTGATTTCTGCTGATCGTCCGGGCTATAAGATTGATCGCGGAGATGGACAAACCATAAGACAGGACCGCGTTTTTGACCGGCATATCGCATACTCTGCGCACCTGAAACAGGATGTAACCCATGCCACTTCAACACTTGAAACCCTGGCTCCCGAATTATTGGGAACAGATGATCTGGAATCCCTGCAGGAAGAGGTGAATGGATATAATCAACAGGAATTACAACAATCCCTGGAGACAGCCCTAAAAAACCTGTCGCCGGTTCATATCAATGTCCCTTTTGAAGAACCACTCTACGGACTTACTGACCGAAGTGTGTTCGAAGTGCCGGAAAATAACATCAGTTCCAACGTTGAACTTACGGAAGACCTCGAGGATGTCAAAAAAACGTGGGCCGCATCCCGCAGGAAGATGGTCCTGGTTGGGGTCAATCCGCCCGATAAAATTGAGCAAGCGTTACTTGAAAAATTAGCTTCAGACCCTTCAGTGCTGGTTTTTACAGAGACCACATCCAACTTACATCACCCTAACCTCTTTTCGAGCATCGATAGCCTGATAGCGCCAATAGAAAAGGATGAGAATCCTGGGGCATTATTTGAGGGGTTACGCCCCGAAGTACTGTTGACATTTGGGGGGCTGATCGTCTCGAAGAAGATAAAAGCTTTTCTGAGGTCCTATAAACCCGACCATCACTGGCATATTCACCCCATAAAGGCCTACGACACCTTCTTTTCTTTGTCGCGGCACTTTAAACAGGAGCCCAATACATTTTTAAAACAGCTACTGTCAACATCACACCATGGAAATAGTGATTATAAAACCTTTTGGGAAGGTCGCAAAATGAAAATCAGGGATAAAAGGGAGGCCTATCTGAAAACCGTTCCTTTCACTGATTTTAAGGCGTTTTCACTGTTGATGCCCAGTATCCCGGAAGGGTATATGGTACAGTTAGCCAATAGCTCCACTGTGCGGTATGCACAATTGTTTGAGATGTCCCCGGCTAACCCGGTTTTCTGTAATCGGGGGACCAGTGGCATTGACGGGAGCACTTCCACAGCAGTAGGGGCGGCATTGCAGCATACGGCACCTACACTATTGATTACGGGGGACCTGAGTTTTCTATATGACATCAATGGCTTGTGGAACAAGTACCTGCGGCCTGATTTTCGTATTGTGGTGGTAAACAATGGGGGAGGGGGCATTTTTCGCATTTTACCGGGGAAAAAGGAATCCCCTGAATTCGAGGAATTCTTTGAAACCCCACAGGAACAATCCATCCAGGCTATTTGTGCAGCCTACGGACTGGAATACTGTACAGCGGATGATGAGGAAAGCCTTAATCGAGCGTTGAATACTTTCTACAAGGATTCCAAGCGTCCCAGGCTATTGGATATTCGCACCCCCAGGACGCTGAACGACGAAATTTTGCTGGCGTATTTTGAATTTCTATCTTGAGCACCACCCATAACCCGATCACATGGCTAGTAAGAAAGCAGAACTTATTGAAAAATACTCCCGGGACCTTCGGGAAAAATTTGGTGTAACCCCGGATCCCGGACTCCTGGATAAAGTAACCCTTGGCCTTGGCCCCTCGATTTACAATCGGGATTCTTCAACGGTTTCCGGTACGGACATAAAGGAACTGGAACGAGTGAAGCAGAACTTCCTGGTCAAAAAGCTGGGCCTGGAAGAAGGTCCTGAACTCATGGAGGCGATTAATGAAGTAATGGACCGGTATGGAGCTTCCGTGAGAACAAAATACCGTGCTGTGGTCTACTACCTCCTTACCAGAAAGTTCGGAAAAGAAGACGTCTACAAATAGGACCTCTGCAGTTCTGAAAACCGTTTTTCTGAATTGGGAAGGATATGCCACCTAGGGCTACTAACCCGCAACTATGTGTAACTAATGATTCGACTGGGAAGCTTTAACAGATTAAAAATACTCAGGAGCACCCGGGTAGGGCTCTTCCTGGGGGATGCTGATGTGGATGATCTTTTGCTTCCAAAAAAGTATATTCCAGAGCACTACCAGCTGGGTGAGGAAATTGAGGTGTTCTGTTACCTCGATCAGGAGGAACGGCCGGTTGCGACTACCCAAACACCCCCGGTTACCCGTAATACCTTTGCCTATTTAAAGGTGGCGCAGGTAAACCAGGTAGGTGCCTTCCTCGATTGGGGCCTGGATAAGCACCTGTTTGTTCCTTTCAGGGAACAACAACTTAAAATGCAAGAGGGGCACTACTACATCATTTACTGTTTTCTGGACCCGAAGTCACAGCGGTTAATGGCTTCGAGCCGATGGTCTAAATTTCTGGACAATGCTTCCGTCGGGCTAAGCCCGGGACAAGAGGTAGATCTACTGGTGGCCCGTAAATCCGAACTGGGCTGGGATGTTATTGTAGAAAACAAACACCGCGGTTTGATTTTTCACGACCAGGTGTACAGGCAGATAAAGGTAGGGGAGAGGATACGAGGCTACATCGGAAATATCAGAAGTGACAACAAGCTGGATGTCGTCCTGGAACCTAAAGGACTGGAAAAACTGGAACCGGCCGCCCAGCGTATTTTTGATGCACTGCAGTCGGCAGGGGGTGTTTTGCGAGTCCACGACAAGTCTTCCCCTGAGGAAATACAGCGGCAATTTCACATGAGTAAGAAAACCTTTAAGAAGGCTATCGGCACATTGTACCGGGCAAGAAAAATTGATATTAAAAAAGACGGCATTTACCTGAACAACGGCTGAGGATACATTCCAGAACTACCTCAGGTGTGTACCTCCAAATAAGGACATGGTAAAACTTGATAGTGAGACCACTAAAATGTATATATACACATCAATTTTTTGTTCTAAATTGGGAATTTCGTTACATTTAGCATTCGCAAAAATTTAGAATATGCCATTTATAGAGGAAAGCGATCTCCTGGCCCTACATAAGGATATAGACAAAGCGCAGATCATCAATGAGCGCTTGCTGGACCAGATAAAATATAAGAACAAAGAGCTCAAACGAAGTAAGATTCAAAGAAACATCTTTGCCGGGGTAACGGCGTTGTTTTTGGTCGCTGCCCTGGCCATTTCAGCCTTTACCGCCGGGCTTACCAGTTCCAACAAGATCGATGATCCCAACCTTGTTGTGGCGTCCCTGGACAGCCTGAAAATTGTGGAATCCCGGATCAATAATTTGAAACGGCAAAATGAGGAACTGAGCCTGGTGAGGGAGTTTTACCTGGCCAAAAACTTTTTGGAAAAGCAAAAGATCTATTCTGTACAGATACAGTCCTTCGTAGATAATAATGTTACCCTTGCCTCAGAGGCCCTTACGAATACTATGTTCGTAAAAACCAATCCGTATTACTCGTATTCACTGGGTACATTTGAAACGCTGGAAGAAGCTCAGCAGTTCCGTAGACAACTCGTGGATATGGGCTTTAAGGATGCCTTTGTGGCCTCCTACCAGGATGGAAAGCGTTTAAAAATTGAAGATCCCTTTTAGGCTTGAATAAATTTACAGCTTGGGTCGCAGCTGCAAGACTCAGGACACTTCCCCTTTCCGTATCCGGTATCCTGGTGGGCACAGCTATCGCCAGAAGCAAGGGGTACGAAGACACAACACTTTTTGTGCTGGCCCTGTTAACCACCCTGGGCTTTCAGATCACCTCCAATTTCGCCAATGACTACGGCGATGGGATTAAAGGCACAGACAACAAAGACAGGATAGGGCCCTCCAGGGCCTTGCAGAGTGGTGCTTTATCCAAAAGGGACCTGGAGTGGGGGATAGGCATATCCATCCTTATCAGTTTGCTACTTGCCGGCAGCCTATTATACCTGGCATTTGGAACTACTGCGCCACAGTATTTGATCCTGTTTGGCACACTGGCCATTATCAGCATTTGGGCAGCAGTGCGGTATACAGTGGGTAATAAGGCGTATGGCTATTCAGGTTTGGGGGACCTCTTTGTCTTTCTCTTCTTTGGGTTGCTGAGTGTCCTGGGCTCTATGTTTCTCTTTACTCAAAAACTTGACGGCATGTCTATCCTGCCGGCCGTCTGTATCGGGGCATTAAGCACCGCCGTGCTCAACCTGAATAACCTTCGCGATGCCGCTTCAGATATCAAGGCTGGCAAGCGTACCCTGGTGGTTAAAATGGGGTTCAAGAACGGCACCTATTACCATGCCTTTTTAATTGTACTGGCCCTCATTACTATGTTGGTCTACGACCTGCAGTTCCGTAGCTGGACGGCCTACCTGAACCTTATGGTTTTTATACCCCTGGGCCTTCATTTGAGAAAGGTACTGGGAGTGCAGGATCCTGCTGAACTGGATCCGGAGCTTAAGAAATTAGCCCTGGGTACATTTGTACTCGCCCTCCTCTTCTATTTTCTGAATAATAAATTTTTGTAACTTTGAGTGAACGTAACTTACTAAACTTCACATAATTTGGAACGACCCGTAAAGATACTTATCGTAGAAGACAACGTGATCATCGCGGATGACATGCAGTCTATGTTGGAAGAAATCGGATATGAGATAGTAGATAATGTAATTGTTTACGAACAGGCCGAGCAAGTACTAAAAACCCAGGAAGTTGACCTGGTGTTGATTGATATTATCCTGGCATCGGATAAAACCGGGATTGACCTGGGCAAGCACATAAGGGATAACTACAATATCCCTTTTATTTTTGTCACCTCAAACTCAGACCGCGCCACGGTGGAGAACGCCAAAACCGTTAAACCTAACGGATACCTGGTAAAACCCTTTGAACAACAGGACCTGTATACCTCTATAGAGATTGCCCTGTCTAATTTTGATTATTCAGGAAAATCAGACAGTCAGGCACCTGCGGGAAGCGATGACCAAGTGGTGTCGAATTCCGTTTTGCGGGACTCTATCTTTGTCAAGAAACAACATTTGTATTACAGGATTCAGTTTGGGGATATTCAATACATCAAAGCGGATAATGTATATCTGGAAGTGCATACGGTGGATAAAAAATTCCTGGTGCGCTCCCCATTGAAGGATTACCTTGGAAAACTTCCCAAGAACAAATTTTACCGCGCCCACAAATCGTACATCGTCAATGTAGACCATATCGACGCTATCAATTCCAAGGATATCATGATCAATAATACCCTGATCCCGATTTCCAAGGACTTTAAGGAATTTATTATCTCTGCAATGAATTCCTGATCGCAGGAACAACAAAGAATTAAATGGGCCATTACGAGTATTTCGCAATGGCTCATTTCTTTTTTTAGCAGGTTCACCACAGCTTTTGGAACATTGACAACAATAATTTCCGGCCCCTGTCCACACCCCCTATATTTGAAGTGTATTTAAAACAGTAAATTTTTTTCATTTTCATATAGTGTTCTCGTAAAAGGGCCTTTCTTCGGAAAGGCTTTTTTTATGGCTGCCAATCACCTATCGATAAAATGCGAAAAAATACGATAAAATGCATTTTGCCAGGCTTCAGGCCGATTTCACAACAGTTTTTACAGGATACACAACAAAATACGGAGCAGTATGCTCTGAAATTCTAAATTTAACCCCGAATAAGATCCCCAAATCTTACCATTTTTTCCTTTAGTTTTAAAAGGCTATGCATCCCTGCATGGCCTTTTTTATTACGGGGACAGAACATCTGCTATGCTATGGAGGATTTTCGCAAACGAGCTTAATTCTTGTCTGCTGAAAATAAAAAAGGCGAACTTTGGAACATCGGTCGTAATCTGCTTTTAGGTTACAACAAAAGAGCTGCTCAATCGTTTACCTTAAGGGGCAATGTCCCCTGCGCTTTGTACAACCTGCTTAATCCAAGAGTAACGGGGAAACTCCCCGGTCATGTTATGGCAAAATTGTGTGGGAACTTATTACTGCTCAGCTGCTTTCTACTTCTAGGCACTGCCCGGGCCCAGGTGACTACTTCGCCCAGGGATAGCCTGCTGATCGCATTTCAGGGATCAGCGGAAGTGGAAGACCGCTTCCGATTGTTTTACAGTACCGATGAACGCTACGATGAAAACTCTGCATATGACTGGCTTGATGCGGTAAAGATTTACGCTAACCTGGCGCAAAGCAAACAGGACTCTCTCGGTATGCGCTATTACAAATTGATGGAAGCCGAGTTGTATTATGACATAGGAGACTATGAAAAAAGTGTAGCTTTTTCCAAGGAACTCTACTCAGAAAAAGAGGTGCTCGATGCGGAATTGCTCGAAATGCTCCTGAACCTGTTCGATAATAATTATGCTAAACTGGAGGATTACGACAAGCAGATCGAGATCAGGAAACAAAAACAGGCGCTGGGGATTACAGAAGACATTACCTTCTATGATATCTACGCCAAGTTTGGGTTGTATCGAAGGGCTATGGAGTCCTATGTACAGGAGGAAAAAAAGAAAATTGCCGAGGACGACTACCTGGGACAGGCCCGCTATCACAATACACTGGGGAAGTTCCTCCGCCTGGATCAATCAGCACCTACAGCAATTGGGTATTTGACAGACGCCAAAGTCTTCGTAAACACCTTTCTTAATGATACGAGCCGACCGGCATCCGATGAAGAAACCGCTGCAGCTAATTTGTTAAAGGGAACTATTGATGGCAACGTGGGTTTATGCTATGTGCAATTGCAGCAGTATGAAGAAGCCATCCCCCATCTGGAAAATGCCTTGCTCAGAATAAAGGAGAACAAAACATCACGGTATAACGCGGATGAAATCGAAAGTACACTCGGCCTTGCAGAATGCCATATACAAATGGGCAACTACGAACTGGCCATCGGGTTTTTGGACGCCCCCTTCAATTACAGTGATATCGATCACCGGATAAAACGGAACCGTTTGTACGCTTTGTATTACGATCGTATTGGCGATTTCGAAAATGCTACCCGCTACCTCAAAAGGAATGTGCAGATCAACGATTCCATTGATTTGAATTACAATAACCTGATCAAACAGCAAATAGGAACCGTAGTGGGGCATGACACGGCCAACAAGCAGCGGCAACTGGACCAAAGTGAATTGTTGCGAATGCAGTTGGAAAGTGAGATGAAGGCCAAGGATGAGCAAGTTAGCCTGGTCTTTATTTCGTTGGTCTTTACCCTGCTTGGATTTGCCGGCCTCGTTTATGCCTACTTGAAGAGTATCAAGAACCAGCGGTTAATTGCGGAACAAAAACACATCATCGAAGCTTCTTTGGTGGAAAAGGATTCTCTCCTGAAAGAGATCCACCACCGGGTAAAGAACAACCTGCAGATGGTATCCAGCCTGCTGAGCCTCCAAACTAAAAACACAAGGAGCAAGGCCGCTATCGAAGCCCTGGAAGAAGGAAAAAGCCGGGTGAAAGCCATGGCTTTGATCCATCAGAAATTATATCAGAATGATG
The DNA here is from genome assembly GCF_982873095.1 of Lentiprolixibacter sp. NCBI lineage: Bacteria > Pseudomonadati > Bacteroidota > Flavobacteriia > Flavobacteriales > Flavobacteriaceae > Lentiprolixibacter > Lentiprolixibacter sp. Next base: position 19,746 of record NZ_CEYNTP010000018.1, read on the forward strand.
ACTTGTCGGTCATCGAGATGCAGGGGTATATCGAGAGCCTGGTGAACAGTGTGCAGTCGGTTTTCAAAAAGGGCGGGCACAACATCAACATCACCATCGATGCGGAAGGGGTGGAACTGGATATCGACCGGGCCATACCTTTTGGGCTGATCCTCAACGAACTGGTGTCCAATTCCTTTAAATATGCCTTTCCGGACGACAAGGAAAATGGCAAGATCTATATCCATCTTAGGAAACACGGAGAGCAGGGCTTCTTTGAGTATACAGACAATGGAATAGGCCTTCCGGAAGATACTGAGGAGAGAGCAAGCGGTTCTATGGGTATCCGCCTGATGAACCGGTTGGTGAATCAGTTACAATCTACATTAAATATTGACAAAACTTCAGAAGGCGTTCGTTTTTGGTTCAATTTTAAATAAATTTAAAGGACCAAAATAGCACACTATGAAAATTACTTTCCTCGGCCATGCCTCCCTCCTGCTGGAGACGGCCAACCATTCCATTTTGATAGACCCTTTTATTACCGGGAATGAAAAAGCCAGTGGCAAGGTGGATATCAAGGACCTGAAGCCTGATTATATCCTGTTGACGCACGCCCACCAGGACCATATCCTGGATGTGGAAGCCATCGCTACCCAATCCGGGGCTACGATTGTCAGCAACTACGAGATTGCCATGTACTATGAAGCCAAAGGGTTTACCGCGCACCCCATGAACCACGGGGGTAGCTGGACCTTTGATTTCGGCACGGTGAAGTACACCCAGGCCATCCACACCTCTTCCTTCCCTGACGGCACCTACGGGGGGCAGCCGGGAGGCTTTATCATCACTGCAGATGATCAAAGGATCTACATCGCGGGAGATACTGCCCTTACCCAGGACATGAAGCTCATCCCACTATGGGGAAAACTTGATCTGGCGGTGCTGCCTATTGGCGACAACTTCACTATGGGGGTATCTGATGCCGTGATCGCTGCGGAATTTCTCAAATGCGACCGGGTTATGGGGTATCACTATGACACGTTCGGGTATATAGAGATCGACCGTGAAGTGGCCCGGGCCAAGTTTGATAAAGCGGGCAAGACCCTTCTCCTCCCGCCCATTGGGGGCAGCCTTGAGGTTTGATCCTGCCTATTCAATTATTACATGGAAATCATTGTATCGTCCAGCCCCCATCAATAACCAGGTTAGTGCCCGTAACCATATCAGAGTGGGGACCGCTCAGGTATAAAATGGCCGCCGCGATATCCTGGATGCTGGCCACTTTCTTTACGGGGATCCTGTCCAGCACAGTGGCCAGGTATTCCGGATCGTCCAGCCGTTCTGCCGTACCCGGCGTATAGGTAAAGGTGGGGGCGATGCCATTCACGGTAATCCCCTTTTCTGCCCATTCCAAGGCCAGGACCTTGGTAATCATGTTCACCCCCCCTTTGGAAGCACAGTACACGGCGTGGTCCTTTATGGCCACCAGGCTGGCTTGTGAACTCATATTGATGATGCGGCCATAGCCCTCTTTAATCATGTACCTGCCCGCCTGTTGCGCACAAAAGAACAACCCCTTCAGGTTGACCTCCATCATCTCATCCCAGTCGGCCTCCGTTACCTCACTCGCCGCATGGTTAAAACCCAATCCCGCATTGTTGATTAGGATATCAATGCGTCCGAATTGGTCGTAAATGGCCCTAAATACCTCCTCAATTTGACCTACGGAGCGGACATCCAACGGAAAGACATGGGCGGCACCTTTTTCCTTTTCTATTTCGCTTTTCAGGGTATTTAATTGTCCTGTATCCCGGGCACAGAGGATAACGGTTGCCCTAGCCCTGGCCAGTTCCTTGGCTATTCCGGCCCCAATGCCTTTGCTTGCTCCGGTTACTACTGCGATCTTGTTTTCTAGATGGAATTGCATATTTACTTTCTTAAATCACTTAATAATAGTTGATTAGAGCTAATTATCTAAACCACTTTCGACCTCAGCACTACACGGTGGAGGAGTTTGGGAAAAAACCGTTTGAGGTACACCCCTTTTACTTCCCCCCGCCCGATATAGGCCTCAAACTTTTCCTTTTCGATGGCCCGTAAACATTTCCTGGTAAAGGCTGCAGTGGTAAGCCCGTTGGCCGTGGCCTGGTCCTGTTTATCCTGGGGAGAGCCATCTGCGGTCAGGGCTTTTCTGGCAATATTGGTCTGTACGAAGCCCGGGCAGACCAGGGTT
>NZ_CEYNTP010000019.1:0-6502 GCF_982873095.1 Lentiprolixibacter sp.
TAAATCGTTTAACTGGACCTCCCTGATCAGGGAGCCTTACTTTGTCCCGGAAAACAAGAAACTGGACGACCTGCTGCTGGAGTTTCAGGACAAGAAAAACCATCTGGCTGTTGTGGTGGATGAATATGGAGGCACATCCGGTATCGTAACCTTAGAGGACATTATTGAAGAGATTGTAGGGGACATTAGCGACGAATTTGACGATGAGGACCTCATATTTTCCAAATTAGATGATCATACCTATGTCTTTGAAGGCAAAACGACCCTCAAGGATTTCTACCGGGTTGCCCACATTGAAGATGAGGAAGATTTTGAGGAACAAAAGGGAGAGTCTGAAACCATAGCAGGCTTTGTGCTGGAAATCTCCGGCAGTTTTCCAAAGAGGGGCGAAACCGTTCGCTTTAAGGAATATCAGTTCCTGGTGGAAAGCCTGGATAAAAAAAGATTGAAACAAATAAAAGTCACCTTACCCCATGCGACTTAGTGGTTATATTTTGGTTCTGGTTTTGATTTTTGTCAGTTCTTGTGGAGAGGAAACCCTCCCCAAACCCAAGGCAATGCTTCGGCTTGACTATCCGGAGGCCAAACGGATCATAGTGAACACCCCTGAATTCCTTTTCGAGCGAAATACCCTGTCTGAGGTTAAAGAGGAAAAAAACTCCATTACTCTGGATTATCCCTTGCTAAGGGCTGCCATCTACATCACCTACAAGCCGGTTAATAATGACTTAAAGGCCCTGCTCTCGGATGCCCAAAAACTGTCTTATGAGCACGTGGTAAAAGCAGATAATATAACTGAACAGCCCTTTATAAATAATGATGATGCGGTCTATGGGATGTTTTACGAGGTCCGGGGTGATGCGGCCTCCCAGGCGCAATTCTATGTAACAGACAGCACGCGGCATTTTGTAACGGGATCCCTTTACTTTTATGCCAAACCCAATTATGATTCTATCTATCCCGCTGCGGTTTATTTACAGCAGGATATCCGAAGGATCATGGAGACCATAGAATGCCAATAACATAATTGCAACTCAGGCAATAAGGCAGCTGTAGCATGGACAAACAAGCACTGATAGATACCCATATAAGGATAACACCATATATCCATCGGACTCCTGTACTTACTTCCCGTTTAATTGATGAACTGGCGGGGACGGCCTTGTTTTTTAAGTGTGAAAATTTTCAGCGTATGGGGGCCTACAAGATCAGGGGGGCTACGAATGCCATTCTGCAGCTCCCAGCGGAAAAGCGCAAGAAAGGGGTGGTAACCCACTCATCAGGTAACTTTGCCCAGGCCTTGGCTTTGGCTGCTGGCAACCTTGGTGTGACCGCGCATATTGTGATGCCTTCCAATGCCCCCAGGGTAAAAATGGAAGGGGTAAAAGCCTATGGAGGCCATATCGTTTTATGTGAACCCACTATTGCGTCTCGTGAAAAAGAAGCCAACCGCATAGCGCGGGAAACCGGGGCTACCCTGATGCACCCTTCTAATGACCCCGATGTTATCCTGGGCCAGGGCACAGCAGCCCTCGAATTGCTTGAAGATTATCCGAACCTGGATTATATCGTGACTCCTGTAGGGGGCGGCGGATTGATCGCGGGCTCAGCACTGGCAGCGCACTACTTCGGTAAGGACTGCAAGGTTATAGGGGGAGAACCCTTTGAAGTAGATGATGCGTATCGCTCTTTCCATTCCGGGGTGATTGAATCCAATGCAACCACAAACACCATTGCAGACGGTCTGAAAACAGTACTTGGAGACAATACTTTTCCCATCATTCGAAAGTACGTTGATGACATCGTCCGGGTTACAGAAGAAGAAATAGTTACCGCCATGAAACTCATCTGGGAACGCATGAAAATCGTGGTGGAGCCTTCGAGCGCGGTAGCCCTTGCCGCAGTGCTCAGGGAAAAAAATCGTTTTCAGGAAAAGAATACGGGGATCGTAATTTCCGGAGGAAATGTAGACCTTGGGAACCTGCCCTTTTAGTCTTTTTCTAGCAGGGCCCTGGCCCGGGTAATACTGGAATTTACCTTGTCCCGCATGGCCTTCACTTTTTCTTCCTCTTCAAGAAGCCACTTTTGTTTTTCTTTAGTCAGGGCCTTGCCTTCCATGATCTCCTCATAGTCGAACCTGTCACCAAACCCTCCCATCCAGTCCATCATGGATTTGTGGGCTGCCTGAAGGTCTTTCATGGCCTTTTCATATTCCTGACCTGCAGCCGTGGAATCCACCATAGGCTTTAATTCTGCAACCAATTTACTGATGGTGCCCATTTCGGGCATTACTTCATCGTGGATGGCCATCACCTCTTCCATCTTGGTTGGCCCATTACAGGATGCCATGAGTGCCAGACCAATGATAAGCGTTGAAAAAATACGTGTGCGCATAACTGGGTTAAATAAAACCCAAAATTACGAATTAAGGACCCGTTTTGTTCCTAAATTATGTCACTTTTGCGGAAAATTATAAACATGAGTGATGTAAGCCGGAAATGGTTTTATCTCATTACCCTATCCCTGATCTGGGGCACCTCCTACATCCTTATCAAAAAAAGTCTGGAGGGCTTTAATCCAATTCAGATGGGCTCGGTACGTATTGTCATCACCACTGTTTTTCTTTTTCTCATTGGATTCAGGACCCTTAGGGGCATATCGCGGGAGGAATGGAAGTGGGTGGCAGCATCCGGGCTACTTGGCAGCTTTTTTCCGGTCTTCCTGTTTGCCTTCGCCCAAACGGAAATAGATAGTGGTATTGCGTCCATACTGAATTCTTGTGTACCCCTGTTCACCATTTTTATAGGTTACCTGGCTTTTCGGATCCGTTTTTCGTCCAATCAGTTGATCGGGGTGATTGTTGGGCTAATCGGTGCCTCCCTGCTGATCTTCCTTGGGGCAGATATTAATCCCGACCAGAATTACTGGTATGCCGGTCTGGTCATCATAGCCACTATTTGCTACGCTTTAAACGCTAATATCATTAAGGGCAAACTTCAAGAAGTCTCGCCCTTAGGCATCGCCGTCGGGAATTTTGCCGTTATGATCCTTCCTGCCACCGTAGTCTTACTCTTTTCAGGAGCACTGGGCGAGGAAGTTACCGCTTCTCCAAAATTTTTAAGCTCGGTAGGTTATTTGGCGATTTTAAGTTTGCTTGGTACTTGTGTGGCTAAGGTGATGTTCAACCGACTAATACAAATTTCTTCCCCGGTTTTTTCCGTATCGGTCACTTATTTAATCCCTATTGTAGGGGTATTTTGGGGGATAGTTGACGGGGAACGCTTTACGCTGGTACAGCTCCTGGCAGCGTTGGTAATTCTGATAGGGGTGTACCTGGTCAACAAGAAAAAAGCGCCCCAAAACTGAGGCGCTCTATTTATTGAATTACAAGATTTCCTTATTCAAAGTCTGCGTCCTTCACTTCGATGTTGATGACTGCTTCCAGTAATTTACTTTCAACTTTCTGAGGTCCCATAGTGCCTATCCGGGTCCCAGGAAATTTTATACCATCCACTTCCTGGTAATCAGCGTAAAGTACTTCCTGGTTTTGGGTCTGCCCATTCATATTGATCACTGAAGTTTCTTTTACCTTCAGTCCGGTGGCAACATCATAGAAATAGGTCGCCTGAACCACATCCCCGGCGACTTCAATTTTTACCGTCTCCTTGCCATCCACGTCTTCTGTGCCGGCGAGTTTTGCCTTGCCACTGGCCACAAAACTCTGCTCAGGGAATATTCCCAAGGCATTTTTCATGTCCTCTTGCATCTGTGGGGGCAGGGGTACCTTGTTGGCACCCTGTTTCATGTAGAGTTCATCTCCCTTGGCAATTACCCCCATCATGGGTGCATCGTTCATGTAAGTAGTTTGAGCGTACCTATCAACTGTCCGCTTTTCCTCTACTTTCAGTTTGGTCCCCATGACCTCTCCTTCGTAAACCAACTTTAAGGACTGTATCTGGGCTACCTTGTCTTTACCTCCAATGGCTTCGAAGTATTTGTCTACCACTGCCTGCACGGTCATCCCTTCAGGAATGCTCGCACTGTAGTCGGGTTTGTCACTTTTGTTAGCGTACTTGTCGTAATACAGGATGGGCACTTTCTTTCCATTAAAGGTGACCTTCTCCAGATTTTCCAGTACGTCGCTACCTTTCCCGGCCACTACGATCCTCGCATTTTTTGAATTAAAATACTTTTGGGCCGCGTTTTGAACATCCTCCACAGTAATGGCGTTGATGCGCTCCAGGTAGGTCTTGTAAAAGTCCTTGGGCAGGTCCTGAGTCTCGATATTCAGGGCGTAGCGGGCAATAGTAGACGGACGTTCCAATGCTCGCACAAAATTCCCCACGTACTTTGCCTTGGTATTTTTAAGCTCGGTTTCACTCACCGGCTCTTTGATGATGCGGTCTACTTCTTTCAGGATCTCAACCACGGAACTGTCTGTTACCATGTTGCGTACACTGGCCGTGGCTGTAAAGGTAGCAGGTACCCATTTGTTACTTCCGAGACGCGAATAAGACCCATAAGTATACCCTTTATCCTCCCGAAGGTTAAGAAACAGTCTGGCTTCACCACCACCTCCAAGGATCTGGTTGGCCACCAAAGCCGAAAGGTAATCCGGATCTTTCATTTTGAGGTTTACCAGGTTCTGAACAGCAATTTCAGATTGCACGGCGTTAGGGACATCAACGAAATTGATCTGAGTATACTGGGCATCTTTTGGATCCGAATATCCCAAAGAAAGCGGCGCTGCTTTGGTCCAGGGTGTGAAATATTCAGTTACGAGTTCCATTACCTGGTCAAACTCAACATCCCCAATCACTACCATGTAGGCATTGGCGGGCACAAAATAATTGCGATAAAAATTTTGGACATCCACCAGGGTAACCTTGTTTACACTTTCCTCTGTTAGGAATTCCCCATAAGGATGGTTTGTGCCGTATGCAAGTGCGGAACGCACCCTGCCGGCGATGGCGGACACGTCTTTTTCCTGGGTTTTCAATCCGGTGATCAACTTGTCCTTTTCCTTGTCGAACTCCTCCTGGGTGAAATTAGGGTTAATGGCAGCATCGGCCATCAGCTCAAGGATACGGGGGAAGTATTTGGACAAGGAACTGGCAAAGGCACTTTGAGATCCAAAATTAATGTTGGCCCCCAGGAAATCAACTTCCTCATTGAAATCGTCCTTGGGGATGTTCGTAGACCCATTACCCAGAAGGCTTCCGGTTAAACTGGACACCCCTGCTTTTTCCCCTTCAAGGATTGGGGGATTGTCTAGCGTGAGCTGAATGGATACCCGGGGAAGTTTATGGTTTTCTACCACGAGTACCTTCAGTCCGTTATTCAATTCGAAGCGTTGTGGCTCTTCCAGATTGATTTCGGGAGCTGGCCCTGGTTCGGGCATTTGGCTCCGGTCTACCTGCGCGTGCATCCCGATGGCTGCCAGCGCTAAAACAAAAGTCAGATATATCTTTTTCATATTAGTTTTCCATTTTTTCTTCAGGTAAATAATCAATTACCACCCTTTGGTTGGGTTTCAGATATTTTTCGGCTACCGTTTGAATCTCTTCACGGGTAATGGACCGGTAAATATCGATTTCCTTATTGATCAGTTCGGTATCGCCATAAAGCATGTAATACCGTGCAAGGGAATTAGCAATCCCCTGTATGCTGGAATTGGAATTCACATAACGGTTTTCAAACTTGTTCTGCAGTTTTTGGTAATCCCTTTCCGAAATCATCTGATCTCGTACTAAGGCAATTTCTTCCTCCATTTCCGTTACGAGGGTCTCCAGGGAGGTTTCCCCAACGGGCAGGGCGAAAACTATGTACATACCGTAGTCTTCCTGACCAATATTAAAGGCACCTACCTGCAGGGCTTGCTTTTGGTCGTCCACCATTTTTTTGTACAACTTGGAGCTCTTTCCATCGCTGAGGTAGGAGGAAATCATATCCAGCACATAAGCATCCCGCTGGCGGAATCCAGGTGTGCGATACGCGATCATAGAGGCCGGGATCTGAATATTCTTATCGTAGGCCTTGCTTCGAATCTCCTCTGTAATGGGTTCCTCCAAAGGATAGTTTCGGGAAATGTCGCCCCCTCTGGGGATCTCTGCGAAATAATCGGCAACCATTTTTTTGGTTTTCGGGATATCAATATCCCCGGCCACAACAAGTACTGCATTGTTGGGGACGTAATATTTCTTATTGTAAGCAATTACGTCTTCCAGTGTTGCAGCATCCAGATCCTCCATATAGCCAATATTAGGGTCCTTATATGGGTGAACTTTAAACAGATTTTTTCCTAATACAGGCAGGAGCTGTCCGTAGGGAGAGTTATCATAACGAAGGCGCTTTTCCTCTTTCACTACCTCCTGCTGGGTATCTACCCCGGTTTGGTCTATGATGGGATGCAGCATCCGTTCAGACTCCATCCATAATCCCAGTTCCAGGTTGTTTGAAGGGAAGACCTCGTAGTAATAGGTGCGGTCCTGTGATGTATTCG
>NZ_CEYNTP010000019.1:6512-21117 GCF_982873095.1 Lentiprolixibacter sp.
TTCGCATTATTGGTACCTCCGTTAGAGGAAACAATTTCGAACCATTTGCCTTTTGGGATGTTCTTGGTTCCTTCGAACAACAGATGTTCAAACAAATGAGCAAAACCGGTGCGTCCTTCGGTCCGGTCTTTTCCGCCCACATGATACATTACCGAGGTCGTAACTACCGGCGCCGTATTGTCCTGATGCAGGATCACGTGCAGTCCATTGTCCAGGTCGTACTCCTCGTAGGCCACCTGTTGACCATTGACGGAAACGAGCATGAACAGTGCCAGTACCGCCAACGAAAATCGTGTTTTCATACGTAAAGTGTTTAGATGATTTAAAATGTGATATTCTTTTTTAAAGCTTAGCTAATGTAAGCCTTGCAGGTGGAATTTCCCACAGCTATTGTGTAAGTGGTAAGGATTTAACAAGAATTTAATCAAAAACACCACATATTTCTTATTTTGTTGATAGAACCAAAAAAACTAAAGATATGATGCGTTTTAGCCTTCCCATCCGATTTGGAATTGCCACAAGCGGGAGCCTGGTGGGATATTTCCTGCTGCTTTCGCTGGTTGACCTCCATACCAATGTTTTTTACAGTCTTTTTAATGGTGTGATTACGGGCTTTGGAATTTACGAGGCCATCAAGTACCGAAAGATCGAACTGCAGGAGGATTTCAACTATGGTGTGGGATTTAAGACCGGCATCATAACCGGTTTTGTAGCCACACTGATCTTCACCTTGTTTTTTGCTATTTATTCGGAAGATATCAACCCTGATTTCCTTCAGCAGCTCTCCACGACCTGGTTTAGTGATTACCAGAGTTTCGAGGCCATTGTGTTTTTTACGGTTGCGGTAATGGGATTCGCCACTACTTTGGTGCTAACCCTGGCCTTCATGCAATTATTTAAGACCTCAAAAAATCCGAAATGAAGATTTCTAAAATTGGTGTAAAAGCCTTGTGAATTCCCAATTAAGCAGTATATTTGCACCCGCTTGAATTCCAGGGAGCTACTCTGTGTATTCAACCAAATCAAAGACAACTAAGATTTAACAGTCAACGTATGTATGCAATTGTAGAGATAGCAGGGCAGCAATTTAAAGTTGCGAAAGACCAGAAGGTATATGTGCACCGGCTTAAGGAAGAGGAAGGCAAGAAAGTAACCTTTCACGATGTTCTCTTACTTGAAGACGGAAAGGACATCACCATCGGCGCCCCGGCTATAGACGGAGCCGCAGTAGAGGCTAAAGTCGTTAAACACCTGAAAGGAGACAAGGTTATTGTCTTCAAGAAAAAAAGGCGAAAAGGCTACCGGGTTAAGAATGGACACCGCCAGCAATTAACCGAATTGTTAATTGAAGGGATTGTGGCCAAGGGAGCAAAAAAGACCGCTGCTAAAAAAGCGGAAGCTCCAAAGGCAAAGCCGACAGCACCTGCAGCCAAAAAAGAAGAAAAACCAGTAAAGGCAGCTCCTAAAAAGGCTGCACCAAAAGCCAAGAAAGAAAAACCTGTAGCTGACCTCAGCAGCAAGACTGTGGCTGAACTAAAGGAAATGGCCAAGGCCAAAGGCATCAGCGGGTACTCTTCTTTGAAAAAGGCTGAACTGATTGAAGTATTAAGCAAATAAAGTAGAACAGACCGGGAGTTCCCGGCTTAAAAATAAATATCATGGCACATAAAAAAGGTGTAGGTAGTTCTAAGAACGGAAGGGAATCGGAATCTAAACGCCTGGGCGTTAAGATCTTTGGCGGACAACCTGCTGTTGCCGGAAACATTATTGTAAGGCAAAGAGGAACCAAACACAACGCCGGTGACAATGTATATGCCGGAAAAGATCATACCCTGCACGCTAAGGTAGACGGGATCGTTAGGTTTGATAAAAAGTCCGGAGGTAGGTCCTTTGTTTCTGTAGACCCCTTTGAGGCATAATTAAAACCTTTATAAAATTAAAAACCCACAATCTGCATTGTGGGTTTTTTTTTAAGATCTCTGGTAATTAATACCGGTAATAGTCCGGTTTAAATGGTCCTTCGGGCTTCACACCTATATAGCTGGCCTGATCTTTCCTGAGTTCAGTGAGCTCTGCTCCGAGACGCTCCAGATGGAGTTGAGCGACCTTTTCATCAAGGTGCTTGGGTAACATGTATACCTTGTTCTCGTATTTGTCGCTGTGGTTCCACAGTTCGATTTGAGCAAGTACCTGGTTGGTAAAGGAATTACTCATCACAAAACTGGGGTGGCCAGTAGCACAGCCCAGGTTTACCAGCCTTCCTTCAGCCAGGATAATGATGTCTTTTCCATCCAGGGTATATTTGTCTACCTGGGGTTTGATCTCATCTTTGGTATGCCCGTACTCACCATTGATCCAGGCCATGTCAATTTCGTTATCAAAATGGCCGATATTGCAAACGATGGCTTTGTCGCGCATACTCCTGAAATGTTCCTCGCGGATAATGTCCTTGTTCCCCGTAGCCGTTACAATAATATCTGCTTTGTCTACCACACTCTCCAGCCGCTTCACTTCATAGCCATCCATACAGGCTTGCAGGGCGCAGATCGGATCAATTTCGGTTACGGTTACAATGGCGCCTGCTCCGCGGAAGGAAGCAGCTGTACCCTTTCCAACATCTCCGTAACCTGCTACAACCACGCGCTTTCCGGCAAGCATGGTGTCAGTGGCCCTTCTTATAGCGTCTACTGCACTTTCCTTGCAGCCGTATTTGTTGTCAAATTTCGACTTGGTGACAGAATCGTTCACATTGATGGCAGGCATGGGAAGCACCCCATTTTTGAAACGCTCGTACAGACGGTGTACCCCTGTAGTGGTTTCCTCTGACAGGCCCTTAATACCACTTGTGAGCTCCGGGTACTGGTCCAGTACCATATTGGTAAGGTCTCCGCCATCGTCCAGTATCATATTGAGCGGCTGGCGTTCTTCCCCAAAAAAGAGAGTTTGCTCAATACACCAGTCGAACTCCTCTTCAGTCATCCCTTTCCAGGCATATACGGGAATGCCGGCAGCGGCTATTGCAGCGGCGGCATGGTCCTGCGTAGAAAAGATGTTGCAGGAACTCCAGGTTACTTCTGCTCCAAGGGCAACAAGTGTTTCAATAAGAACTGCGGTTTGGATCGTCATATGAAGGCAGCCTGCGATCCTCGCTCCTTTTAAGGGTTGTTCCTTGGCATATTCTTCCCTCAGGGCCATTAATCCCGGCATTTCTGCCTCAGCCAGGGTGATTTCCTTCCTTCCCCATTCGGCAAGTGCCAAATCCTTTACTTTGTAAGGGATGAAGGGTATGGTTTTGGTGCTCATATCAATAATTTTCTTTTTACATTCGCTGCTTACAAGGAGCAGCCGATTTTTGTCCAGCAAAGGTAATGATAACTGAATTATTCCCATGCCTCTTTACAAAACATTAGCAGTAGACAAGCACATAACCATTATGTTATGGAAAGTAGAGGAGGAAGAGACTTTCCTGTCTGCCCACTTGAAGCTGGAACCTTATAGTATTAAGCGGCTCAGCGGGATGAAATCTTCCCTGCACAGAAGGGCGTATCTCAGCATAAGGCACCTGCTGAGGCATGCGGGGTATACTGACGGGGACCTGTATTACGATGATCTGGGGAAACCCCATCTCAGTGACGGAAATTATATCTCCATCACCCATTCCCATATTTTTACCGGGATTATCATCAGCAAGCATATCCCTGTAGGAATTGATATAGAAAAACAACGGGATAAAATTGCCAGGATTGCCCATAAGTTCACAGATCTGGACTATGATCGCAGTAGTGAGGATTTGGACCTTGTCAGGAAACTTACCGTTCTCTGGGGGGCTAAGGAATCGGTTTACAAAATCTTGTCGACTCCGGGGATCAGTTTTTACAAGCATATTGATATATCGGACTTTGACCTCAGCATCGGGACCACCTCCGGGAAAGCCACATTCGAAGGACAGGTAACCCGCTATGGTATTGCTTTCTTTGAGTTTGAGGGCTTTACCTGTGTTTATGCCCTCAACGGTAAATAAGCAGACCAATATTAAAAACTACCAGTATCAGCACATAAATTTTGAAAGTATGCACGTTTCTGTAGAACTCACATTATCCCCACTGCAAGATGATTTTGAGGCACCTATTATTGCATTTATTAAAAGACTCAGGGACTCGGGTTTTACAGTTATGGAAAACCCCCTCAGCACTCAGGTATATGGCGAATATGACCGGCTAATGCCCATGCTGCAGGCTGCCATGAAGGAGGCGCTTTTGTCCACAGAACACGGACTTTTTTTTATAAAACTCGTAAAATCAGACCGCAGTGGCTATGAGCCTCATTTTTGATTGGTTATTTGCCCAATATGAGGGGACGCCATCTCATCTGATCGCCCTTGAGCTGGTTGGAGTGGTTTTTGGCTTTTTAAGTGTTTGGTATGCCAAGCGGGAGAATATTCTGGTTTTTCCAACTGGGATCATCAGTACCGGTATATTTGTCTACATTCTACTGGTATTTGGCCTTTTGGGGGACATGCTGATCAATGCCTACTACTTTGCCATGAGTGTGTATGGCTGGTATGTATGGACCCGCAAGGTTGACGACACCCATTTCATTCCCATTACCCGAACCAGCAATAAGGAAAAATTATGGTCTGTATTCCTTTTTTCGGGCACCTTATTATTTGTAGTGCTGGTCTATCTGGTTTTTGATAAGTTCAGTAGTTGGACGGCCTACGTAGATACGGTAACCACAGCCATATTCTTTGTAGGCATGTGGTTGATGGCCAGGAAAAAGCTTGAAAACTGGACCTTCTGGATCATTGGGGACCTTATCTCCATTCCGCTGTATTTGTACAAAGGGCTTATCTTTACCTCTTTTCAATACCTGTTGTTCACCCTGATCGCAGTATTTGGCTATTTGGAATGGAAGAAAAACTTAAACAAGAGCCCTCAGACCTTGTTAAGGTAGTGTTGTTTGGTCCGGAGTCTACCGGAAAGACTACCCTTGCTTCCCAGTTGGCAGAACATTACAACACCCTCTGGGTGCCGGAATATGCCCGGGAGTACCTTCAGAAGAAATGGGATCGGGAACAAAAAACCTGTGAACCTGAAGATTTACTACCCATTGCTGTCGGACAAATCGCACTGGAGAACCAGTTTTCTAGGAAGGCGGAGCAGATTCTCATCTGCGATACTGATCTTTTGGAGACCAAAGTATATTCAGAAGCCTATTACCTAGGGTATTGTGATCCCGTACTGGAAAAATACGCACTGGAAAACCAATATGACCTCTACCTGCTTACGGGAATTGATGTTCCCTGGGTAAAAGATGACCTGCGTGATAAACCTAATGAACGGGAGCATATGTTCTCGTTTTTCAGGGATACTTTGATAAAATTTAGGCGTAATTTTATTACCTTAAAGGGAAGTGAAGAAGAACGCTTCACAACCGCTGTCAACCATATCGATCAACTGTTAAAACCATGATAGACTTCTCGGAAAAGGACTTACAACAACTCGAGGTAAAAGGCATATCCCAAAGTAAAGTACACCAACAAATCCAGACCTTCCGGGAAGGAATCCCGTTCACACGGCTGGAAAAGGCCGCAATAGTTGGTGATGGAATTCTGCGTTTTTCTCAACAGGATGCTGAAACTGTCGTAAAAGAATATGATTCGGCTGTAGGTTCTCTTTCCATTCTGAAATTCGTTCCTGCTTCAGGGGCGGCTTCCCGCATGTTTAAAGCCTTGTTCCATTTTTTGGAGGCTTTTAATCCCGGTAAGGAGACCCTGGATGAATACCTGCAACGGACAAATGACCGCGATATAGAGGTATTTGTTGAGAACTTGGAACGATTTCCCTTTTACAAAGAGGTGAAAGACCGGATAACTGAAAAGTTTTCAGATCCCGGTAGGGCACTGGTATATTTTGTCCGCGAGATGCTGGATGAAACAGGACTAGATTACGGTTTTTATCCTAAGGGATTATTGCCATTCCACCAGTATACGTCCCATGTAGCCACTGCTTTTGAGGAGCATCTAAGAGAGGGGGCTGATTACGCTGCAGTAGGCAACGAGGGCCGATTGCATTTCACAATATCCCCACAACACGAAGAACTATTTAAACAAACCTACGCAGGGATCCGCGAAAAGTTGGAAAAGGAAACCGGAGTGGTCTTCAATGTCAGTTATTCTTTCCAGAAACCCGCTACAGACACTATTGCAGTTACACCTGAAAATACTCCTTTTCGTGATTCAGACGGCAGCCTATTATTCCGTCCGGGTGGACATGGGGCATTGATCGAAAACCTGGATGAGCAGGAAGCCGATATCATCTTTATCAAGAATATCGACAATGTTTCCGTTCCTAAAATTGCTGGTAAGGTAGGCGAAAGCAAGAAATTGCTGGCAGGGGTACTGCTACGTGTCCAGAATAAGGCCCATGATTACGCCCGCCTTCTGGAATCACCTGATATTACGGGAGAACAGGTTCAGGAAATAAAGCGCTTCCTCATGGAAGAACTCAATGTGCGTTTTTCTGATAATTATGGAGGATTCAGTCTGGGACAGCAGTTGGATATTTTGCGTGACAAGATCAACCGACCCATTCGTGTATGTGGTATGGTAAAAAATCAGGGGGAGCCCGGAGGGGGACCCTATTGGGTCACTGACCCCAATGGAAATATTTCTTTGCAAATTGTAGAATCTGCCCAGGTTAATCTTGAAGACGCTGCTCAGCAGGAGATCTTCAGGGAGGCTACACACTTTAATCCAGTAGATTTGGTATGCGGGGTAAAGGACCATAAAGGTGAGAAATACAAGTTACTCAACTTTGTTGATGCCACCCAGGGATTTATTTCTGAGAAAACAAAGGATGGGAAACCCTTAAAGGCGCTTGAACTTCCAGGACTATGGAATGGGGCTATGGCCTTCTGGAATACCATCTTTGTGGAAGTACCACTGCTCACTTTTAATCCTGTCAAAACGGTTAATGATTTACTTAAACCTGCTCATCAGGGGCTGGCCTAAAGAAGGTGACCCAAAGAGTAGCTATGGAAAAATTCGGGTGAATCCTTTTTAGGTATTCTCCCGCTATTGTACCTTTGCACCATCTCAAAGGGGTGCTGTTGGGGAAACAACCTGTTGGGAGTACAGTAATTCAAGAATGTCAAAATCCCCGATGGCTGAGATTATACCCAATGAACCTGCCCGGGTAATGCCGGGAAGGGAGGCGCAAAACGCCATTTGGATGTATTCCGAACTTCCGGAATAGAAAAATCAAAAACAAAGAATAATTGCCCCTTTTATTCGTAAAATTTTTACGGATGAAAAGAGTTTTTATCACATCACTGCTTACAGTCATTTGCTTTGGCATCTATGCACAGGAAGAACCTCAGCAAGATTCCCTGGAACTCAAGAAAATAGACCTGGATGAGGTCATGGTGTCCGCTATTCGTGTTACCCGCGAGATTCCGCTCACCTTTACCAATCTTGAAAAGAAGGAGATTGCCCCCCGTAACCTGGGACAGGACATCCCCATCCTCATGAATTTTTTGCCTGCGGTGGTGACCACCTCGGATGCCGGAGCAGGGGTAGGGTATACGGGCATTCGTGTTCGCGGCAGTGATGCCACCAGGGTAAACGTTACGATCAACGGTATTCCTTATAATGATTCGGAGTCCCATGGTACGTTTTGGGTAAATCTGCCTGACTTCAGTTCTTCCACAGAGAACTTGCAGCTTCAGCGGGGGGTAGGGACTTCAACCAATGGTGCAGGAGCATTTGGGGCGAGTTTGAATATCTTAACTGATGATGTTTCCGAAGAGGCCTATGCCCAGATCGCATCTTCTTTTGGGAGCTTCAATACCCTTAGGAACAATGTAAAATTCAGTACGGGATTGCTCAACGACAAATTTGAGTTATCCGGCAGGTTATCCAGAATTACGTCAGACGGATATGTAGATCGTGCCGCTTCAGAGCTGGAATCTTATTTCCTGCAGGGGGCATATAAGGATGAGAACACCTTACTTAAAGGATTGCTCTTTGGAGGGCACGAGATCACATACCAGTCCTGGTTTGGCATTGATGCCGAAACGCTGGCCACGGATCGTACGTTTAACCCTGCTGGGAGATACACCGATGACAACGGGGAAACAAGGTTCTATGAAAACGAGGTGGATAACTACAAGCAGGATCATGCCCAGCTGCACTGGAACGAAAACTGGAGTAGTCAGTGGAGTAGCCATATTGCCCTTCACTATACACGGGGGCGTGGTTATTTTGAACAATTTCGAGAGGACGATGATTTTGCTACATATGGCTTTGACCCGGTAACCATAAACGGGGAACTGGTCAACACCACTGATCTGGTACGCAGGCGCTGGCTGGATAATGATTTTTACGGCACTGTATTTTCCCTGACCCAAAATGCTGAAGACTATAATTTAGTAATTGGCGGGGGTTATAATATCTACAAAGGCGACCATTTCGGAGAGGTGATCTGGGCGCGCAGGGCCCCGGATAGTTTTATCCGTGACCGGTATTATGAGGACGAATCTCGAAAAACCGATTTCAATATTTTCGCCAAGACCAATTACGCCCTCAACCCACGCTGGCGGCTCTTTGGTGACCTGCAGTTTCGCACTGTGGGCTATGAAGCGAATGGTGATGAAACGGGAATTGTGGACGATACGTTTAATTTTTTCAATCCCAAGGCAGGACTTACCTACACCCTTAACCAGAACAACCGGCTTTATTTCTCCTATGCCGTGGCACAACGTGAACCCAACCGGAACGATTATGAAAATGGGAATCCCCGTCCCGAAAAATTAAATGATTTTGAATTGGGATGGCGTTACCTGAATCCTGATTTCCAGATTAACGCCAATATGTATTACATGCGCTACAAAGATCAGCTAGTCCTAACCGGGGAGCTGAACGATGTAGGGGCACCGCTGCGTGCCAATGTGGGGGACAGTTATCGACTGGGGATAGAAGTTGAGGCCAACATCAGGTTGGGCAACCGTTTCAGCTGGCAGCCGAATATTGCTTTGAGCACCAATAAAAATGAGGATTTTGTATTTCAGCGAGACGGGGCACTCCAAAATCTCGGCAATACCAATATTGCCTATTCCCCGGGGATTATCGTGGGAAACCGACTGGCCTGGACCCCAAGGGAAGATTTGGAGATTGCGTTACTCACCAAGTACGTTGGGGAGCAGTATATGGGCAACATCGATTCTGAAAACAGTATCCTGGAAGCCTATTCTCAGACGGATTTTAATTTTAGCTACCAGATCGCGCTTAATGATTTCATCAAAACCATCACCATTTCCGGTCTGGTGAATAACATTTTCGACGCGAAATTTGTGTCTAACGGGTACTTTTTCACCTTTGATGACGATTTTAGCAACCCGGGCACAGTAACTACAGTAGAAGGCGCAGGGTATTACCCACAGGCAGGGATAAATTTCCTGCTGGGGGCAACGGTCACTTTCTGATCAATTGGAAATGATCACCGTACTGCCACTTCTTGCCGTGTTGTAAATGAGCATATCAAAGTAGCGTTCCCCGTCGTCTGGCCGGTTGAGTTGCTGGCCGGAAAATAAACTGTATTCAAAACCCTCACAGGGACAGGTAGCAACCTGGTCCTCCAGGACCATAGTAGAACAACTATTAGGGACGTGGTTGGGGCAGCTCGCCTCCAGGGACAGCAGGTCAAACCCAGTGTTGATAACAAATACCCCACGGATTCCCGCGTTGATATCATTGATGTATACAGCGTTCCCCGGAGTGTTTAAAGGGCTGTAAAGGGGGAGGTTCAGGTTGATCTCAATTCGGAAACTCAATTCCTGTAAATAGGGGTTTCTGCGAGTGTCATTCTTGCCACAGCTGAGCAATACAAATAGTAGAAATATCCCTGTTAGACGATTCATTCCTGGAGTAACAAATGAAGGTTGGTAAACAAAGTTGAGCAAAAAATGCATATCTTTGCGTTAAATCCTCTTTAAATAAGGGGATTTTCCTATTAGAACAACTCCATTTTGATGCTACACCCCTATTATAAGCGTACTTGAGTCTATTCATACAAAATGGCCAGTTGATCTAATCCTGCTCTACGGCAGGATTTGTTGTAATTATAGATTGAATATCCCCTCGAGGGAATAAAAAATGAAGTTATGAGCAACGTATCTTATTACACTGCGGAAGGCTTGAAGAATTTAAGAGAAGAATTGAATCACCTGCGCGATGTGGAACGTCCTAAAGCCTCGCAGGCCATTGCCGAAGCGAGGGATAAGGGCGACCTGTCTGAAAATGCAGAATACGATGCAGCAAAAGAAGCCCAGGGGTTACTGGAATTAAAGATTTCCAAATTGGAAGAAACCCTTGCAAATGCCCGATTGATCGATGAATCCCAGTTGGATCTTTCCAAGGTTTTGGTATTGTCCACAGTTAAGATAAAGAACCAACAAAACGGCATGGAAATGACATATACCCTGGTCGCAGAAAGTGAAGCCGACCTCAAGTCCGGGAAGATTTCAGTGACCTCTCCTATTGGTAAAGGGTTATTGGGTAAGGAAGTAGGTGATATCGCTGAGATTTCAGTTCCTAATGGCACCCTGAAACTGGAAATCCTCGAAATCAGCAGGGAATAGCCTTTTAATTATGCATATTTAAGATCCTTTGCTTCGTTTTAGCAAAGGATTTTTTATTTTCAGGTATCCGTAGTTACTAATACAATATGTCCTGAGTTATGGCCAGTATATTTACTAAGATTATAGCGGGAGAAATCCCCTCGTACAAGATTGCCGAGAACGAAGACTTTTATGCCTTCCTGGACATTAATCCCAATGCTCCCGGGCATACCCTTTGTGTGCCTAAAAAGGAAGTGGACAAAATTCTGGACCTCGATGAGGAGACCTACTCGGGTTTGATGGCCTTTTCCCGTAAAGTTGGCCTCGCCATTGAGGCAGCAGTACCTTGCGAACGGGTGGGGATTTCCGTTATCGGACTGGAAGTACCCCATGTGCATGTACATTTAATCCCTTTGAGGAGCATGTCTGATGCTACTTTTGCCACCAAAGTCGATATGGGTCCGGAAGAATTTGAAGAAATAGCATCCCGGATCAGGGCGAAACTTCAATGATGCCTGACGTAAAGAGGTAGTACCCCGTGGCTATCAGCAGTAGTAGCAGTACGATTAGAAAATAACTAAGCCGGGAAAGCTTTGTGCTCTTCTTCTTTGGGACGATCATCTTCTGAAAATATTCGAAAGAACGTTCAATATCATCTGTCCATTTTACAGGGTAAATTCTGGAATGACAAGTGTTGCAGACCATGTGGTGGGAGACTTCTCCGGTGATCTGATAATACCATCGCGAATCCCGGTGTTTTTGGTAGAACGTGAGTGTCATATTCTGGTTAAAGCACTCGGGGCAATTGTTGGTGATCTCTGCTTGTTTTAGCACTACTTGTTTTTCTTTTGCCATATTCAAGCATGAATTTTAAGTGATATTTGCATTATAGTGCCCCCTTTCGTTGAGGACAGGACCTTGACCCGTCCCTTGTGATATTCTTCTACGATGCGTTTGACCAGGGATAACCCCAGGCCCCATCCCCTTTTTTTACTGGTATATCCCGGATTAAATATGGTCTGGAAATCTCCTCGCGCAATTCCGTGGCCCGTGTCTGAAATAAGCACGTTTACGTATTTCCCTGCTGGCACAATTTCTATAGCGATATTGCCTTTGCCCTTCATGGCATCAATTCCATTCTTTACGAGGTTTTCAATGGTCCAGTTATAAAGCGAGGGGTTCAGCATCACCGGAATGTTTTCGGCCCTGGAATCAAATGAAAAGTGGATGAGTTTGGAACTCCTGACCCGCAGATAGTCGTATGCATTTCTGGTTTCTTCCACCAGGTTACATTTCTGCAATTTTGGCAGGGAGCCAATCTTTGAAAAACGCTCGGTGATGGTTTGTAAGCGACTGATGTCTTTTCCTATTTCACTTGATATTTCAGGATTGATCTTTTCGTTCTTCAGTAATTCGTTCCAGCCAAGAAGCGATGTTAGGGGTGTTCCAATCTGATGCGCCGTTTCCTTGGCCATTCCCGCCCAGAGCTTGTTTTGTTCAGACGCCTTATTTGTTTTAAAGAAAAAAAACAGTACCGCGCCGAAGAGGAATATGATAAGCATCAGGGCAATGGGGTAGTATTTAAGTTTGTTCAATACCTCGGAGTTACCATAGTACAAGGTGGCCAGGTATTCGCCCTTATCTTCCATAATGATGGGGGTATTCTCACTCTTGAACTGATTGAGTTTTTTCATCAGGTAGGCCGTGTCCTGTACCAGTTCCAGCGGCATGTTGTTGGTTTTAAAGGTGCTGTCCTTGTTTACCAGGATCATCGGGGTGGAGGTATTGTTCTGGAAGATGGTAAGCGGGAGGTTCCCCGGATCAGCATCTGCCGGCAAGGACAGGAATTCTGCCTGGGCAGTAGCCCATATCTCCATTTTGTAACGCTCCTCTTCCTTAAATTTTTTGAAGAAACTGTTCGTGTTCCATAGGATAAGGCTTACAATTATGAAGGAGGCCAACAGCAGGATAAAGTTGGACGTTTTCTTTCTGGGATTAAAATTCATCCATCATTGTAATTCACCTTAAAGATAACTCAAAATCACTGAATTTGTTGTACCTGATTCCGATGGAGGGGGCTTTCCATTAGGCGGGAATTTATGTATTTTTGTGAGCCATGGAAGAGCTTATTTCCTTTATCCCATCAGAACTGCAAACAGCCAAACTGCACGGGTATTTACTGGGTGCAGTGGGGCCGAGGCCCATTGCCTTTGCAAGTACGGTGGATAAAGAAGGAAGGCCTAATCTCTCCCCGTATAGTTTTTTCAATGTATTCAGTGCCAACCCACCGGTTCTTATCTTTTCACCAGCCCGTCGTGTACGGGACAATACTACCAAGCATACCCTGGAAAATGTATTGGAAACAAAGGAAGTGGTGGTAAATGTGGTTAGTTATCCCATAGTGCAGCAAATGTCGCTCTCCAGTACAGAATATGCAAAGGGAGAAAATGAGTTCATAAAATCGGGCTTACGCATGTTGAAATCAGATCTGGTGGCCCCGTTCCGGGTAGCTGAATCCCCGGTTCAGTTTGAATGCAAAGTCACCAAGGTTGAGCCCCTGGGACGTGAAGGCGGAGCAGGCAACCTGATCTTTTGTGAAGTGCTCAAAATACATATACAAAAAGGGATTTTGGATAGAAAAGGAGGTATCGACCAGCACAAAATAGACCAGGTAGCGCGTATGGGTGGGAACTGGTATACACGAGCGAATAAGGGGATGTTTGAAGTGCCGAAACCCCTCTCATCCAAAGGTATTGGAGTAGATAGCATTCCAGTTCATATCCGGAACAGTACCGTGCTTACCGGAAACGATCTGGGTAAATTGGGTAATGTAGAGCAAATTCCATCTGCCGAGGAAGTGACAACTTTCCTTGAGCAGGAATTGGCGATAAGGGCCATTGTAAGTGCAGACGATATCCAGTTACTGCATAAAAAGGCACAGGAATATTTAAATAATAATGATACACTTTCCGCATGGAAAGTATTATTGGCAAACGCATAAACATGGAGATACAAGGAAGGATCAAATTAATTGACGAGACCAAAACCTACGGCAGTAACGGCTTCCGAAAACGAGAAGTTGTAATCACCACGGAAGAGCAATATCCACAACACCTACTGGTGGAGTTCATTCAGGATAAAACCGATTTGCTGGACAAGTTTTCTATTGGGCAACAGGTGAAGGTGAGCATAAACCTCAGAGGCCGCGAATGGGTGAATCCCCAGGGGGAAACCAAGTATTTTAATTCCATTCAGGGGTGGCGAATAGAAGCCCTTGAGGAGGCCTCAGCAGAAGCCGGAATGCCCCCCACCCCACCTTTAGACAGTTTTGAACCTGCAGATAATCTACAGGAAGAAGACTTTGACGACCTTCCTTTCTAAAAGGCAGTTTCAAAGAGGTTTGGTTATTGGTAGGCTATTGCAACGAAGTGATTCACTTCGTTGCATGAAACCATGTTTCTATGGTAACTTATTTTCCTTTTACCATTGCCATATTGATAACCCTGTTAGGTTGGTCTTCGGGATCCTGTCCGCCGTATTGATCTCTTTTTACAATCAGCGTCTTGCGTTGATTTTCTGATCTTTTTATTAAATTATTAGAAAATAAACAGCTTTGGAGAAAAAGCAATATCCACTTGTTTTCCTGAGTGAAAAACTTGAATTCCCGCCTGTAGAACACGCCAATTCTGAAGGACTTCTGGCCGTGGGGGGAGACCTGTCCCCAAAACGGCTCATCCTGGCGTATTCCAATGGAATTTTTCCCTGGTTCAATGAAGACTCCCTGATATTGTGGTGGTGCCCGGACCCCCGGATGGTTTTATTTCCGGAAAAGATCAGGATCTCCAAGACCATGCGCAGGGTAATGCAATCAGATATTTTTGAAATCCGTGTAAATACTGCTTTCAAGCAGGTTATTGACCAATGTGCTGCTATTCCCCGCAGGGGTCAGCAAGGGACCTGGATCACAAGTGAAATGAAGAATGCCTAT
>NZ_CEYNTP010000020.1:0-21060 GCF_982873095.1 Lentiprolixibacter sp.
ACTTCATGGGTTGCTATTGGTCTTTACAGAACAGGTAATAGTTTAATTGTCCGAAGGAGATATTCTCATCATTCGGACTCAAGTTACGATTAAAAAACAGTTCAAACCGATCCTGCGCTAATTCAATAAGCATATCCACAAGCACCGTATTCTGAAAAACGCCCCCGCTTACCGCTATGGCCTTCATTTGGTGCTTTTCTGCAGTATGCAGGATAAGTCGGGCAAGGGTGTACAGGAAATTACAAATGACCTCTGCTTTGTCCGTCCCTTTTCCATAATCGGCATACAGATTTGAAAATAACAATCGTGTGGGGATGTGGTCCAGGTCTGTTAGGTCCAAATAGGATCGACATTTCGACAGCTTGTAATCCCTGATATAGTTTTCCAGTAAAATGGCGGCTTCCCCTTCGTAGGTATTGTAATCGCAAATGTTCAGTACCGAAGCAACGGCATCAAACAGCCGGCCTACCGATGAGGTCTTCAGCTGGTTCTTGGCCTTTATAGAGGAATAGATGGCCAACTCCTCCCCGGTAAACTTTTTGGCCACTGTTTCCTGCATATGATCTTCCGCAAGGGACAGGAAGGATAACCTGGGTTCCACGGACATTTTGTCCCCCGCCAGCCAGTCGAAATACTCAAAATGTGTGATACGTTCCATTTGGGTGGCGTGATATCTGAAGAATTCGCCTCCCCAAATTTGTCTGTCGTCCCCGTATCCGGTCCCGTCCCAAATCACTCCTAGAACAGGACTATGGCTATCAAAAAGTTCGTGTTCCCCAAGCACGGAAGCGAAGTGCGCCTTGTGGTGCTGAACCTTTATCACTTCGGCCTTGTATTTTTTTCCCAGTTCCCAACCAAGTTCGGTGCTGTGGTATCCGGGGTGGGCATCAATCAAAACAATATCGGGTTGTTGTTCGAAAAGGTCCACAAATGTGTCTGCGGTGGAGGCAAAGCGTTCGTAGACATCGTAATGATCCAGATTGCCTAAATACTGGCTTATATAGACATAATCATTCGGCAAAAATCCCAGGGTACTCTTTAGGTGGCCGCCCATGGCCATTATCTTTTTGTCCTGGGCATGTTCTTTTCCAAAGTAGTTGGGAGCATACCCCCGTGAACGTCTGAAGATCACCTCCTGTTCAAACTTGCTGCTGTACTTCACCACCGAGTCATCCTGGGGGTTGCTGATATGCAGGTTGTGGTGTACAAAATAGTCGGCCACATTTTTCAATGTAGCAAAGGCCTCTTCATTATCGCTGATTATTGGTGAGCCATGATAATTACCAGAAGTGGCCACAATGGGCATGCTCAGGGATTCGGCCAGTAGCTGCAGTATTCCTGTATAGGGGACCATAATTCCTAACTGGTTCAGGTTGGGGGCCAATGCCTGCAGGGCCAGATCCCCTTTGTACTGATCTTTAGGGATGATCACGATAGGCCGTTCCGTGGAGGTTAGTACTTCCTTCTGTTTTGCTGTGACAGGAATTTCTTTCTGAAGCATTTCCATATTGGGGTACAGAATGGCGAAGGGTTTGTTCGGTCTTTTTTTTCTATCCCGTAATTTCTGGACCGCTTCCGTGTTGGTGGCATCACAGCAAAGCAGGTAGCCGCTGGTATTTTTCAGGGCCACGATATGGCCTTCCCTCAGGAGGTTGGCGACTTCTTTAAAGAGTTCCATTTCCTGCTGTTCTATGACCATCCCTTGTTTGTCCGTTAGTTTAACGGAGATGCCACAGTCGGCACAGGAATTGGTCTGGGAGTGGAAGCGCCTGTTTAGGGGATCAGTATATTCCTTTTCACAGGCGGCACACATGGTAAATTCCACAATGCTGGTATGGTCGCGTTCAAAAGGGAAGGTATTGGTGATGGCCCAGCGCGGCCCGCAGTTTACACAGGTGGTAAAGGGATAATAATAGCGGCGGTTTTCCGGATCGTTGAGCTCTTCAGCGCAGTCCGGACAAAGTGCGAAATCCGGTGTCAGCTGCAGGTTGAGTTTGCTCCCTTTTAGTGAAGGGACAATTTCGAAAGATGTATACTTCTTCAACTCGACCTCCTCAGCCTGATGCGCATTTATCTTGGAAACCCGTGGGGGATGGGAGATCAGTTCTGAAATAAACCTCCGGATATCATTTTCCTTACCAGTTACATAAATAATAACCCCTTCTTCATTGTTGGAAACTGTACCAGTTAACTGGTAGTGCCCGGCCAAAACGTATACATAAGGTCGGAAGCCAACGCCCTGTACTTGCCCGGTGATTACTACTTTGTACGTTTTGACCATCTTAACATCTACATGGGAGGCAGACGAAATTAAGAAAATCAGGAACGTATCTCTTGGGTCAGCTGAATTATTTTGTCAATGGCTTTAGGAATCGCCCCCTGAACCGCTTCAGAAAGTTCAATGGTCATGGGCTTCATTTCGGAAATAGATATGGTAAGCAGGTGAATTTCTGGCACCTCGTCCATCAGGTAGACCGCTTCCACCATGTCCTTAAGGCCTACGTCATGTACACTAAGAGCATTAGGGAAATCAGCAGCAAACCGGGGTTTGATCAGGCTCAGGGTCCCCGGGGGTTTCCCATCCATGGTGGCATCCACAAATACGATCACAGGATAGGCTTCAAAACAACCCAATAAAGTAAAACCGCCCGTGCCCCCGTCGAGGATATCCATTTTTTCAGGCAGGTCCATTTTAGCCATTTCCTGAATAATGTGTACGCCTATCCCTTCATCGCCCATCAGGTAATTACCCACCCCCATTACCAGGATGCTACCTGATTTATCTTTCTCAAAGAAAAAGGAATCACTGCTAATGGCAATGGGGGAGGGGTTAGGGTCTTTATACTTACTCATCGCTTGCAAATCGTTCTTTGCGGACAAACTTATAGCCACTGATCATCGCCGAGGTTTCTCCGCGTCCTTCCAGCCAGTCGTGATAAAATACCAAATACACATGAACCAGTGTAAAGAGGATAAACAGCCAGGTAACGATGTGGTGGATTTGGCGGGTTGCCATATCCCCGCCTAAAAATTCAGGTACCCAGGCAAAGAGTTGGGGAAGCCACCAACCAGAGGTAGCAGCATACAACCCAAAACCAGTGAATATCTGTACTAATACCAGGAAGAACATTACCAGGTAAGAAAGCGAAGCCAGGTAGTTATGACCTACACTGATATTCTTTAAAACCTCTTTTTCTTCATTACGTAATAATACATCTATTTTAAGGACGTGCTTGATGTTGTCCCAGGCTCTTTTGTCTAAGGGAAGGAACCTGCGCCAGCTGGCATAGTAATTCCCATTGAAACCCCAGTATATGCGCACCACGGTGCTTAAAAGAAACACATAGGCAGTGATAAAGTGGACGGTCCTCACCGTTCCAAACCAGTAGATCTCACTGGCCTCAGCTGTAGACATGATCGCCGGGGGATCCGCGATGATGAACCCGGTTACGGCCAGGACGAAGATCGATAGTACATTGATCCAATGGCAAAAACGAACAGGTAATTCCCAGACCAGTACCCTTTTAAATTCATAGGTTTTAGAAATACTTTTCATAATCCTCTATTTACCGGTTCCTTTTAACAACTATTGATGTTCGTTACCCTCGAGATATGTTTCCCATGCTCATCGTATAGATGCACGGCACAAGCCAGACACGGGTCAAACGAGTGTACCGTCCGTATAATTTCCAGAGGGAGCTCGGGGTCTGCCACCGGGGTGTCTATCAGGCAAGCCTCGTAGGCGGACATTTGTCCCTCGGGGTCCCTGGGGGAAGCATTCCAGGTGGTGGGGACTACCTGCTGGTAATTTTCTGTTTTACCGTCCTTAATTTTGATCCAGTGTGCCAGGCTACCCCTTGGTGCTTCGGTAAACCCAATTCCCTTGGCTTCCGCCGGCCAGGATTTGGGCTCCCAGGATTCTGTATTGGCCATGCGGCTGTCACCATTTTTAATATTGGTGAGCAACTGCTCATAGAATTCAATGGTCCAATCTGCAACCAGTTGGGTTTCGATGGCCCTTGCAGCGGTCCTGCCCAAGGTAGAGAATAGGGCTTCTACCGGGACCTCTAAAGTATTCAAAACGCCGTTTACGGCATCCTGAACGGCTTCATCACCCCGGGCATAAGCCACTAACAACCGGGCCAGTGGTCCTACTTCCATTGGTTTGCCCTGCCACCTTGGCGTTTTAACAAAACTGTATTTCTGTGAAACATCCAGATGCTCATAGGGTGGTTGCGGTCCTGAGTATTTGATATTGGTTTCCCCTTCCCAGGGATGTCTTCCGGTGGTTTGTCCTTCCGGATAATTGTCGTACCAGGAATTATTTACAAATTCTTCAATATCGCCATTTCTGTGATCCACATCATAAACTTTAGACAAGTCGCGGTTCAGGATCACGCCCTGTGGGAATTTAAAGCTGCTCGGATCTCCGTAGCCGTTGGTTGGGAAGTCACCATAGGACATGTAGTTGCCATGACCTTTTCCGATAAAGCCCCAATCCTTGTAGTAGGGTGCCACAGCCAGCACATCCGGAATGTAGACCTGATTGATAAAGTCCCTTCCCTGTTTGAGCAATTTCCCCACATGGGCCAGACGCTCAGCGTTAAGGCCGCCCATGCTATCTTCATTTATGGCACAGGCCATACCGCCTACCAGGTAGTTCGGGTGGGGGTTCTTACCACCAAAGATGGTATGTACTTTCACAATTTCCTTTTGCCATTCCAGGGCTTCCAGGTAGTGGGCTACACCCAGGAGGTTGATCTCAGGGGGTAGCTTCATTTGTGGGTGCCCCCAGTACCCGTTGGCGAAAATTCCGAGTTGTCCGGAATTGACAAATTTTTTGAGTCGTGTTTGCACATCACTGAAATACCCGGGTGAACTTTTGGGCCAGTTGGAAATGCTCTGTGCGATTCTGGAGGTTTCAGCAGGATCAGCATTAAGGCAGCTTACCACATCCACCCAGTCCAGTGCATGCAGGTGATAAAAGTGCACGGAATGGTCATGCATGTACAGGGCACCTTCCATAATATTGCGCACCATTTCAGCATTAGGCGGAATGGTGATCCCAAGGGCATCTTCCACCGCCCTGACGGAGGCGATGGCGTGTACTGTGGTACAAACCCCACAAGTACGTTGGGCAAATGCCCAGACATCTCTCGGATCCCTTCCTTTTACAATATTTTCAATTCCACGTACCATGGTACTGGAACTGTAGGCGTCAACTATTTTACCGTCTTTAATTTCGGCTTCTATTCTCAAATGACCTTCTATTCTGGTGACGGGGTCAACTACTATTCTGTTAGCCATGATTCGTTATTTTCATTTGTTTTTTTCGAGTTTCTCCTCATTCAGGATACCCCTGGTATAGCGTTCCTTAAGTTCCCTGCGTTTGGCAACATTGGCTGCCACAGCGTGAATTGTAATTCCGGCAGCTACAGCTCCTGCTGCAACTTTTCCAACTGTATCGGCAGTGCCTTCAATAGAGAATCCCGGAATGTTAGTCTGGCGTTCATAGAAGGGCCCGTTGTCCCAGAAATTGGCTTCGCTGCATCCAATACATCCGTGACCGGATTGGATCGGGAAGCTCACACCATTGTTCCACCTCATACTGCCGCATGCATTATAGGTGGTTGGTCCTTTACAGCCCACCTTGTACAGGCAGTACCCTTCCTTGGCATTTTCATCATCAAAGGATTCAGCGAATAAGCCGGCGTCAAAGTACGGCCTGCGGTAACAGGTGTCGTGTACCCGTTTGCCGTAAAAGGCTTTTGGCCTACCAGACCGGTCCAGTTCTGGCAATTTGCCGAAGGTGACATAATGCACGATCAGCGCTGCCATGGCTTCCCCAATAGGCGGGCATCCCGGCATCTGAACAATGGGTTTGTTCTTGATTATTTTGTGGATTGGGGTGGCATCCGTTGGATTGGGTTTGGCCCCCTGTACGCATCCATTGCAGGCACAGCTGCCCCAGGCAATAATGGCCTTGGCCCCGGCCGCAGCCTCTTTGAGGTGGTCCAGCGCCGTTCTACCGGCAATGGTACAATAGACTCCGTCTGCACCCATGGGCACAGAACCTTCAACACAGAGGATGTAATCTCCGTAGTGATTCTCCATGGTGTCGTGTTTGGCGGCTTCGGCCTGATGCCCGGAAGCGGCCATTAAGGTTTCGGTGTAGTCCAGTGAAATGTTGTCCAGAATGATGTCTGCCACAATGGGGTGGTCAGAACGGATAAAGCTTTCGCTGCAACAGGTGCACTCCTGATAGTGCTCCCAGATGATTGGCAAGCGGTACTTGGTCTCCAGTGATTTTGCCACCTGCCCTATCATGGAATGTTCCAATCCCATATAGGCCGAAATGAAGGCCGCAAATTTCATAAAGTCTCTCCGACTGTAACCATGCCGGACCATACTTTCGTAGTACGTTTCTCTATTGGTTTTTACTAGCTTTCCCATGGATGATTTTGCTATGATGAAGAAGTTTAAAACTATATATCTGAAATTCAGCAGATTAAAAAAAAGTCCCTTAAATTTCAGAAAGAATGAATCCGATGGCTATGATAAAAGTCATATTTTCATATTTATAATCGATTTAAATAGCAGTGATAAACAGGGGTCAGCTTGCGTCCTGTTTCTCAATTGTCTCCTGTGCTAAATGAATTAATCTGGTGACAGGAGCACGAGACCAAATCGTTTCCTATGCATGAAATGTCCATTGCCCTGAGTATCGTTAAAATTGCCGAAGAAGAGGCCAGGAAAGCCCGTGTAAAACATTTTGCCGCTATTGACATGGAGATCGGTACCCTTGCCGGCATCGAATTTGATGCCCTGGATTTTGTATGGGAAGCGGCTGTGCAGCAGACCGTGTTGGAAAAGGCCGAAAAACGGATTATAAAGATCCCGGCCCGGGCGCGTTGCGGAGAATGCGAAAAGGAATATTCCCTGGAATTTATCCATGACAACTGCCCGGAATGCGGAAGTTTTCTAAAGGCGATTTTACAGGGCAAAGAACTTCGGATAAAAAGCCTGGAATTCTGATGTGCTGATCCGTTTTCTCGGACGAAACTTCTTAGTCTTATCCATACGGGATTTCTATCCCACTACACACACCAAACCCACCGTGTAAACTGGGGAAAATAATCCTCAAACTATGACGGATATCATAGATTATTCGGGAATTCCCTGCTACTTTTCCCTCCTAATAAAATTAGCATTTATGGAAGCAGGAATTGCAATTGACCGAAGCAAATTATTGGATGTCATTTGGAAGATACAGCGGAAAAAAAGGTTTATCAGTCACGACGACATCAGCAAGATTGCACAGGAGTTCAACATGTCCAGAATGGAACTGGAAGGGGTGATTACTTTTTACCACTTTTTTTCCAGGGAACACCGTGGCAAATTCACCATTTACCTGAACGATTCCATAATCTCACAGCACTCTGGCAGGACCAAAGTACTGAAGGCTTTTGAAGAAGCCCTGGGAATAAAGGTCGGCCAGGTGACTGCGGACAAAAAATTTGGGCTGTTTAAAACGCCCTGTATTGGCTTGAGCGACCAGGAGCCTTCCTGTTTGATCAACTTTAAACCCTTTGTAAACCTGACCCCGTCAAAGGTATTTAACATCATCGCCCGTTTAAAATCCGGTAAAAAACCCAGGGAAATATGTGACACCCCCAAAAGTGTTGTTCAGTATAAGCCCGCACCGGACAGAACGGTATTCTTTAAACCTTATGAGCAATTTTCTTCGCTGGCACATCTGAATAAATACCGGCCAGAAGAAATCATTGATCTCGTCAAGCGATCCAAGCTCACGGGACGCGGGGGTGCCTTCTTCCCAACAGGTTTGAAATGGGAATTCTGCAGGAACAATGAGGCAGATACCCGATATATTATATGTAACGCTGATGAAGGGGAACCGGGCACTTACAAAGATCGTGTCTTACTGGAAGAACACCCTGAATTGGTAATTGAGGGCATGATCTTCGCTGCCTATGCGGTTGGGGCTTCCAAGGGAGCGATCTACCTGAGGGCAGAATACACCTATTTGAAAGACCGGCTCGAAGCATTGTTGACATCCTACAGGAAGAAAGGATTCCTCGGAAATGATATAAACGCAAAGTGGCCTTTTGACTTTGATATCTACATTCAATTGGGTGCAGGGGCTTACGTCTGCGGTGAGGAAACCGCCCTTATCCATTCTATGGAAGGGAAGCGGGGAGAGCCTGGAACACGTGAATATTTCCCGGTAGAGCGGGGATTCAATGGCAAACCCACCATAGTTAATAATGTAGAAACCCTGGCTACGGTACCTCGAATCCTGGAAATGGGAATCGACAAGTACCTGACCCTGGGTACCCCCGCCACCCCCGGGACCAAGCTGTTCAGTGTATCCGGAGATTGCGAAAAACCCGGTATGTACGAAATAGAATGGGGGATGAAGCTGCGCGATTTATTACAACTCGTTGGAGCTAACGACCCACAGTTCATTTTATTTAATGGCTTTGCCGGCGAATGCCTATCTGAGGCAGATTTTGACCGAGAAATTTCTGCGGAAAATCTACTGGCAGAACATGTTCAATTTGAATTCACAGATCCGATAGAATACGCTCGGAAAATGAGCGGTATCGGCTTGCGCAGTGGCGGGGCCTTCATGGTATTCAATAAGCAGAGGGACCTGCTCAAGGTGTTAAAGAATGTGGCCGACTTTTTCGTAGAAGAATCTTGTGGCATCTGTGTTCCCTGCAGGACGGGTAATTTCTTGCTCAACAAGAAAATTGATAAGCTGCTTCTGGGCCATGCGGAGACCAAGGACCTGGAAGATGTGAAACAATGGAGTAATATTATTAAGGTAACCAGCAGGTGTGGTTTGGGCAAGATGTCCTCCACGGCATTAAACCATGCCATGCTTAAGTTTCCAAAGGTTTTTGAAAAACACCTGTCTGAAAATACAGACTTCAACAAAGCCTTCAATCTGAAGGAAGCTACGGCAGATTACGATAGAATTATTAACGAAATGACCGCGGACTATGAATAATATGGTAACCCTTAAAATTGATGGGAAACCCATCGAGGCTGAATCCGGAAGAAACCTTGTCACTGTTGCCAAGGAGCACGGGGTTTATATCCCAACCCTCTGTTATTTCAGGAACCTGAACCCTCTGGGTACCTGTCGTATTTGTACTGTTAAGGTCAATGGCAGGGATACCACGGGATGTACCGTAAAGGTGGACGAAGGTATGGACATTGAAGTAAACACCCCGGAATTGCTCGATAATCGCAAGGCGATCATCGAAATGCTCTATGCAGAAGGTAACCACTTCTGTCCGTCCTGTGAGAAGAGTGGTAATTGTGATATGCAGAATCTGGGTTATGATATGGGAATTACGGTTACCCGGTATCCGCATGTATTCACAGATAAATATGTGGATTTTACACCCAAACGCATGATCATGGAATCTAACCGCTGCATCTTGTGCAAGCGCTGTGTGGAAGAAGTGAAAACCCCTGATGGGAAAGACGTCTTTTCTTTTGTACAAAGAGGCGCAAAAACCCGGGTGCATATTGATTATGAACAGGAAGAAAAGCTAAGTGAATCCGAAGCCATCAGGGCCATGAACCTGTGTCCCGTAGGAGCCATATTGGTTAAGGGAATGATCCACGAACAACCATTCGGTGAGCGCAAGTACGACCTGCTTGGTAAAGACATCAAGCCAGAAGTCAAGAACAAAGCCCTTCGTAAATCAGACAATGAAAAATTCATAGTGGCTACAACCTCATTAGCAGGCTGCTTTGGATGTCATATGTCTCTATTGGATATCGATACCGACTTACTGGATATCGTTGAAATAGCCGAATTCAATAAGTCGCCCTTAACGGATATTAAGAATTTCTCCAAACGGTGTCATATCGGTCTCATCGAAGGCGGATGTTCCAATTCAGAAAATGTACATGTGCTTAAGGAATTCCGAAAAAAATGCGATATCCTGGTCGCTTTTGGTGAGTGTGCCATCATGGGTGGTATCCCGGCGATGCGGAACTTTGTCCCCTTGCAGGAATGCCTGGAAGAAGCCTACCTCAATGGGGTAACCACGGAGATTGGGGCCGATGTGGTTCCCGGACATGAGGATATTCCCAAAATGCTCAACAATGTATACCCCTGTAATGAGGTGGTGAAGATCGACTATTATATCCCTGGCTGTCCGCCGAGTGCACAGCACATCTGGAAAGTGGTCAAGAGCATTTTACTGGGCGAGGAATTTTCCATTGCGCATGATGAATTTAAGTATGATTAGAGGCAGGTAGTTTCAAGAGGAGTCTTTTAACACCTGATAATACAGAAAACAAAAAAGAATAGAACTAAAAAATATAAGATGTCACAAAAACTGGTTATTGATCCTGTAACCCGGGTCGAAGGTCACGGCAAGGTTACGATCCATCTGGATGATAGGAATAATGTAAAGGATGCCTTTTTCCATGTGGTCGAGTTCAGGGGTTTTGAACGTTTCATACAGGGGCACCCCTATTGGGAGGCTCCAGTATTAGTCCAGCGCCTTTGCGGGATATGTCCGGTAAGCCACCACCTGGCGGCGGCTAAAGCGATTGATCAGATCGTAGGGCTCAATCCGGAGGACCTTTCCCTGCCGGCCCAGAAAATCAGAAAACTCCTTCACTTCGGGCAAATATTCCAATCCCACGCCCTGCACTTCTTTTATCTGGCTTCACCAGACCTCCTGTTCGGTTTTGATGCCGATCCCGTGAAGCGAAATGTTGTTGGAGTGGCCATGGAGTATCCTTCCCTTGCCAAAAAAGGGATCCTGATGAGAAAATTTGGGCAGGAGATCATTAAAATGGTAGCCGGTAAACGCATCCATGGGATTTCTGCCACACCAGGCGGGGTACATAAAAAGGTAACCGTACAGGAACGTTCTTACTTCCTTGACGGCAAGGAAATCCCGTCTATTGATACTATGATCGACTGGTCTGTTGAGATCATTGAATTCATTAAGGAATACCATGAAAAGAACAAGTCTTTCCTGGATACTTTTGCTTCTTATCCCTCTGGCCATTTAGGCCTTGTGAACAAGGAAAACGGATTCCTGGAATTGTACGATGGTTATTTAAGGGCAACGGATGCAGAGGGCAATATTACCCTTGATGACATTCCGGATGTGGATTATAACAAGCACTTCTACGAAGGAGTGGAGAAATGGTCGTATTTGAAGTTCCCCTACCTGAAACATATTGGCCGTGAAGACGGCTGGAACAGGGTAGGACCATTAGCCCGTATCAACATATGCGATGGTATTGAAACCCCATTAGCGGAGAAGGAAAGGCAGGCCTTTAAGGCGGCTACAGATGGCAAGATCAATAATATGACCATGCATACGCATTGGGCCAGGTTGATTGAGATCCTCTATTGTGCGGAAATGATGAAAAGTTTGCTGGAAGACGATGATATCCTGTCAAATGACCTGCACAGAAAAGGCGAGCGCCGCAACGAGGGGGTGGGGATCATCGAGGCGCCACGAGGAACGTTGATCCACCATTACGAGGTTGATGAGAAAGACCGCATCACCCGCTGTAACCTTATAGTATCTACAACACACAATAACGAAGCAATGAACCGTGCCGTAAGGTGGGTTGCTGACAAGGAACTAAGCGGAAAGCCTGAAATCACGGAGGCTATGATGAATCAGATAGAAGTGGCAATACGGGCCTACGACCCTTGTTTGAGCTGTGCTACACATGCCCTGGGTCAGATGCCTTTGGAGCTTTCGCTGTATGATGCATACGGAAATATAGTAGATGAAAGAATCCGTCAATAAAAGCCTGATAATAGGCATTGGTAATTGTGGCCGAACAGATGATGGCCTGGGCTGGGCCTTTCTTGACCAGATCAAAGAAAGGCTGCCCGGGAATATCGACCATGTCTACAGATATCAGCTCCAGGTGGAGGATGCGGAATTAATATCGCATTACGGGACTGTCTACTTTGTAGATGCCCATACCCAGCCCTGGGAGGACGGATTTACCTACGAAAGGTGCCAGCCCAAAGCCACCCACGGATTTAGCACCCATGAATTGGAACCGGAAACTGTGGTGTATCTTGCAGAAACCCTGTATAATAAGTTGCCAGATACCTTTGTTTTGGGAATATCAGGGGTAAGTTTCGATCTGAAAATGGGGTTGACAAGAGAGGCGGAAGAGAACCTCTCTAAGGCGCTGGACTTCTTTAACGAAAAAATACTACATTTAGTAACCTAATAGCAGTAATTATGTGCGGCACTTGCGGATGCGGAAGCGGAGAAGATGGGGTGCGGATCTTGAGTCCGGCCGAACAAAACGGACACCACCACCATCACCATCATGATCACCCCCATGATCACGATCACGACCATGGTCATCATCATCACGACCACGATCATGACCATCACCATCATCACCACGATCATAGCCGTGACCACCATCATAAGACCGTCCTGGAAGTGGAACAGGACGTGTTGCAGCAGAATGAATTGATGGCGGCTAGGAACAAGGGGTACTTTGAGGCAAAAAATATTTTCGCCCTGAACCTGGTGAGTTCTCCGGGGTCAGGAAAAACGGCCTTGCTGGAACGCACGCTAGCCGATCTGAAGGAAGAGCTTCCCTTTTATGTGATCGAAGGGGATCAGCAAACGCTAAATGATGCTAACCGCATAGCGGCTTTGGATGTGCCCGTGATCCAAATCAATACAGGTAAAGGATGCCACCTGGAAAGCAATGCGGTATATGAAGCTGTTAAACAACTCAATCCGAAAGAGAACTCCATATTGATGATTGAGAATGTGGGTAATTTGGTATGTCCGTCCATGTTCAACCTGGGCGAGGCCAAACGTGTAGTGATCATCAGTACTACGGAAGGGGTGGATAAACCCCTGAAATATCCGGACATGTTCCATACTTCGGATATATGCGTAATAAATAAGATCGACCTGGTCCCTTATTTGGATATCGACCTGGACGAATTAAAAGAGAATGCCCTTAGGGTGAATCCCAACTTGCAATTTTTTGAGCTCTCAGCCACCAAGGGGCAGGGAATGGACCATTGGTATTCCTGGCTTAAGGAACACCTCACGGTAGCTTCCCCATAATACATGTCAAAATAATTAGAACTATGTGCCTGTCGATCCCCGGAAAACTAGTTGAAATCACCTCCCAGCTTGATGATACCTTTAGAATGGGTAAGGTGTCTTTTGATGGGGTGCTAAAGGAAGTAAGTCTTACCCTGGTGCCAGAGGCCAAGGTAGACGATTATGTAATGGTCCATGTAGGTGCGGCCATAAGTATTGTGGATGAGGAAGAAGCCAACAAAACCTTTGATATCCTGAAGCAATTGGGGGAATTGGAAGACCTGGAAAACGGTCCGGACAGCATCTCCTGAGTTACTCTTTTTTTCTTCTGACTATTGTCGCTGAATTGAGAACTGTATCTTCAGAATGATTTCATTAAAATTTTGTACCTAAAACCCATTTCGGGATGTGGCCTGAACATTCCTCTTTTAATATGATATTTACAGAGCATTTGAGCCAAATTTGTGCAAAAACGTGGGTATTTCTATGAAGTGTGTAGTGTTTGATCTGCTGACATAGGACAACACGATTCATGGACAATACAATGTTTTACCAGTTAAAATCCTCTGGATGCAACCAGATTTCAGCATCGGATTTACAGGGGGTTGGCAGCTACTTTTTCTTATTCGCTAACCTCTGCTGTTGCTTAACGGTGAGTGTTGATCTATCCGGGCTCCATCCGGGCGGACCAAACATAAACATGAATGCCTCATACGGATTCTTGGAATTTCTAACATCCCGAAACATCTCTTTGTATTCATGAGTTAAAATTACCCATGGGTCATAGGATTTTGGATCGTGGATTACCCCGTATTCAATATCGATGTTCTCGTCATGCTCCTTCCATGTTCCAAATATGCGGTCAAAAATATTAAGGAAGCCCCCGTGGTTCTTATCCAGGTATTCAACGTTCTTCGCATGGTGAACCTGATGCATGGTGTGCGAGTTCAGGAACCATTCCAGTACGCCCAGTTTAGGGACGAATTTATTGTGAAGTTGGAATTGCCATAAGGATTCGATTCCCATGCACATGAGTACCATTTCAGGACGAAAGCCCAAAGCAGGAATCCACATGTAAAACAGAGGCTTGTAGAATAATGTAAACCATCCGTTTCTTATCCCGGTACCGTAATTGAAATGATGAGAAGAGTGATGGACAATATGCGCTGCCCACAATGCTCTTACCGTATGATTTAAACGGTGAAACCAATAATAGAAGAAATCGTCCAGCAATAAGCAACCCATCCAGGCGTACCATTGCCAGTTAAATGATTCGTAACCCATCAAGTTAACCCGAACCCCATCGATTATTGGATTAAACCATTCATAGGTAAAGAAGAATAAGGTGGTTGTAATAAACGCTTTGATAACTGGAGCCAGTAAAGCAGTACCAATCCCAAATATACCGCTGGCTATGAAATCCTTCCAGTTGTAAACATTTAGATTCTTTTGGTAGGTGACAAAGAACTCAACAAGAATAAAAATTAGGAAATAAGGAAAAATCCAGGTTAAGAAGGAGAGATAGTCAGAGAGCATTTTGGGTATAAAGTTTAATTAAGGAAGTATTATGCTTGCTTAGCCGAAAACACGGCATTGTGAGCAGCCTTTATTTGGTTTCCCTGCATTCCGTAAACTTCCTGGGGTATTGGAATTCTTATGAGTAAAATCCTTAAGCTCGTCCTTTTATATTGAAGCGTGAATGGTTTCAAAGCGCTGTCGATATTTTCGTTGGGTTTAATGCTAACCATTAGCATTTAAGACTGTTTAAGTAAAACAAAAAACCTCCTTTGAAGGGGGATGATAACCACAAGTAAGATTAGCGCAGTCTTACGTTTATGGCATTCAATCCTTTTTTTCCTTTTTCTACTTCGTAAGTTACCCGGTCATTGTCCCGTATCTTGTCAACAAGACCACTGATGTGTACAAATATATCATTGCCTTCCTTGTTTTGGATAAAGCCGAACCCTTTACTTTTATTGAAAAACTTTACTTTTCCTTCTTTCAGGGTTTTATTGTGACTTACTTTTTGTGGTTTAGTACCACTTCCTGCATTCTTCTTCTTTAGGGAGAATACGTCCCTTAATTGTGATAAAATATTCATGTTTAATTATAAATGTCTGATTATCTGTTAATTGATAAAACGTGTTAATTTCGCAAGGCCGCAGGTGTAAACCCCATACAACCTGTTTGGAACTATTTGAAAAGAAGAAAATACCGTTGAAAAATGGGAAAGACTACTTAGCAATAGGGTAAAGGTATGAAAACCAAATGGAATGAGCTGTTAATTCAATTTCGATTAAATAAGGATTGGAACGATACTTCATGAAATGTCCTCTCACAGAAATTGATTTTCTTCTAAAACATAAAGGCATAAGACCTTTTGAATTCATGGACAATCACTATCTTTGCATTCGAATTTTTTCGGGATGTGGCGCAGTCTGGTAGCGTACGCGCATGGGGTGCGCGTGGTCGCTGGTTCGAATCCAGTCATCCCGACTCCGCCCTCCAGAGCTCGAGGAAACCCGAGAGCGACGGAGGGCATTTTTTATTTTAGAGCATCTCTTGAAGGAGTAAAATTTGTATGTGTAGGGCTTCGTCGGACGAGCCCGACCTTCCATGTTTAGTGCTTTACAGGCTTTGCTTAAGCACCAAACCCGAGCTCATTATCACCGATCCTGATAGTTACATGTTGAGGTAATCCCTAATAACATTTAAGCAGAAGCCAAACACTGGAGTACCGTATTATCTTGTGATATTCTTTACAAGAGTTTATCCAATAGGGCCTTACCTTTGCAGTTAATGATGAGAACTATCGTCTTCACAATGAATAGGATACGGATTTGTGTATTAGCTGGTCTATTGTTTGTCGCATCTATGAATTATGCGCAGTCAGTAGACTATGAAGTGGTCAATTCAAGGTATTTTAAAAAGTTCTATCGGTTAAATGACTCTATATATCGTTCCGAACAACCCAGTAAAAAAGGGTTTAAACAGGTTGAAGCTTCGGGGATTAAGACCATCCTCAATTTACGTCGGTTAAAAGACGATAGCAGAAAGGCCAAAGGGACAAAGCTAAGGCTGGAACACATTCCCATGAGAACGGCACATCTGACCGAAGCGGATATTGTAGAAGCCCTTAGCATTATCCAGGAATCTGAGAAACCTGTGTTGGTGCATTGCTGGCATGGCTCTGACCGGACAGGTACTGTAATTGCGGCCTACAGGATGGTATTTGAAAACTGGTCAAAGGAGCGGGCTATTTCTGAATTCAGAAAGGATAATTTTGGCTATCACGAAAGGAAATACCCCAATTTAAAGGAGCTGCTGGAAGATCTGGATATACCTGCAATAAAGAAAAAACTGGACTTGTAAAGGCCTTTTTTTGCCTATCCCAATAAAAAAACCCTTCCACTGGAAGGGTTTTTTGTTAGAGGGGAACTTTGTCTAGATATCTTTTTTAGCCAGATACCAGGTAACTTTTTCCACTGATTCGTCTTCCAGTCTCTGATTCAGTTCATCCAAAGATTTCGGAGGTGGAACGATGACCTTATCGCCTTTTTTCCAGTCAAGGGGCATGGCGACGCTATATTTGTCAGAAGTCTGCAAGGCCTCCAGAGCCCTGAGTATTTCATCCATGTTTCTTCCCACGTTGAGCGGGTAATACATGATCAGGCGGATTTTCTTGTTGGGATCGATGAAGAATACCGCACGAACGGCAGCCGTTTCACTTTCGTTGGGTTGCAGCATGCCATACAACTTGGAAACCTTCATATCCAGGTCGGCAATAATGGGAAAATCAAAATACACACCTGTATTTTTTCGAACATTCTGAACCCAGCCCAGATGCGCATGTATACTATCGATACTCAAGCCCAGCAGTTGGGTGTTAAGGGCTTCGAATTCATTTTTCCTTGTGGCAAATCCACTCATTTCTGTCGTGCAAACAGGAGTGAAATCAGCGGGATGGGAGAACATGACGATCCACTTGTCTTTTGCAAATTCAGAAAACTGGATAGGTCCTTTTGTGGTTACGGCTTCAAAATCCGGGGCGGGGTCACCAATTCGGGGCATGCTTCGGATTTCTGTTTTTGACATTTCAGTATTTTCCATGGTAGTATAAGTAAAAATCTTTCAAATTTTTATTGGATATAAAGGTAGATTATGGAAAATTTCCTGGCAGTTACCTGGGTTACATTTGAAGAATTTTTATTAACAAATCCCGTTCTGCTTTAAGGTGCTTCTTCCTTACA
Source organism: Lentiprolixibacter sp. (assembly GCF_982873095.1). Classification (NCBI taxonomy): domain Bacteria; kingdom Pseudomonadati; phylum Bacteroidota; class Flavobacteriia; order Flavobacteriales; family Flavobacteriaceae; genus Lentiprolixibacter; species Lentiprolixibacter sp. Next base: position 17,360 of record NZ_CEYNTP010000020.1, read on the forward strand.
GCAAATTCGTTTATTTTTTCCAGGGGAGGGGATAGGGTCCCCCAAAGTTTAGCATGGACATGCGGTGCAGATTTGGCGCCTAGGTTCACCTTCCTGAGACCAACAGATTATGTTGATCCAATCCTATTGTCACTGGGGGTGCCTTCTGCGAAATCCTGAATGTTCTGAAGCGTAGTCTTGGTTATCTCATCCAAAGCCTCCCTTGTAAAAAAGGCTTGATGGGCGGTAATCAGCACATTGGGAAAGGAGGTTAAGAGGCCCAGGGTGTCATCGTCAATAATTTCTTCCTGCCTGTTGTGGAAAAATACCCCTTCTTCCTGTTCGTAAACGTCGATTCCCAAGTACCCGAGTTTCTTACTGCGCAAGGCTTCAATTGCGTGTTCGGTATTGATGAGTCCACCCCTGCTGGTATTGATCAGCATGGCGTTATCTTTCATCATTTTAAGCGTTTCCCTGTTGATGATATGAGCTGTTTCGGGCATGAGTGGTACGTGGAGAGATACGATATCTGATTCCTTGAGCAGGGTGCTGAGGTCTACATATTTATATCCTTTTTCCTCTATGTTCATATCAGGGAATTTATCATACAATAGGATGCGGCACCCAAAACCGTACATGAGCCCGGCAAATACCCGTCCGATTTTACCAGTACCCAACACCCCTACAGTCTTGCCGTGCAGGTTAAAACCCGTAAGGCGGGAAAGGGAAAAATTCCCGTCACGTATCCGGTTATAGGCTTTATGAATTTTTCGGTTTAAGGTAAGGATCAGGGCAACAGCGTGTTCGGCCACGGCCTGAGGGGAATACTCAGGCACCCTGTATACAGGTATCCCATGCGCTTTCGCAGCGTCCAGGTCAACATTGTTGAAACCGGCACAGCGCAGGGCAATCATTTTGATCCCTATTTCGGAGAGCTTCTCGATCACAGGCCTGCTAAGATCATCGTTCACAAAGGCACAGATCACATCAGCTCCTCTGGCATACGAAGCTGTGGAGGCTTCCAGTTTCACCCTGAAGTAGTTTATTTTAAAGTCCGTTCCTTCAATGTAGCGGTCGAACCATTCTTTGTCATAGGATTTGTAAGAAAAGAAAGCAATATTCATAATAAGGTGGCTTAAACTCCCGGGGCAGGCCCTCAACCTTCTCCCCGGATTTCGTGCAAAGGTAGGCCTTGGGTGAGGAAGGTAGGATATGGATTGTAAAAAAGTTAACGTATCCCGGTTCGAAAGTACTACTGTAAGGGGGCCCCTTCGGATGGGAAGACCTTGAAAAATTTGACTTTTTGCAGAATTCTTTTATTTTAATGTCATGTTAGCAAAAGAAAGAAAAGAGAACAGACCGATCTTAGAAAAGTCTATTAATTACCTTCAATCCAAAGGTTTTACCAACATCAAAACGGATTTACCCGGTTATGAACAGCCCACCTCCTATGTCAAAAAATCGGACGGCTTAAACATCACTCCGGATATTTCTGCCAGTAAAGATGGCAGGAAGTATTATTTTGATATCAGCTTGAAGTCCGAGGCTTCAAAGCTGCTCAAATCCAAATGGCTGTTGCTCGATACCGTTGCCCGTTTGAAATCTTTTCGATTTAAAATCATTACTACTACCGGGCACCTGAAGTTTACAGATACGCTTTTAGAGGAAGTGAATCTCACTAATAAAACACCTATCAGGATTTAATATAGGAAAGGGTACATAATCCTCAAAATATTAGGGGGTGGAGGTAGGTTGCGATACGCAGGTTGCTTTTGGATATCATCCTTAGTACCTTTGCTGCAATGAGGGTTAAAAATCACGAGACGAGAAATACAAGAATCCTAAGCTTCAGCTATCTGGTTTTTCGCAACCAGTCAGAAAAGTATATCCCTCCCATGTCCCTAAACTAACTGTGGCCAAATAAGCGCTTCACCAGTAATTTGCCTTTTAACCTAGTCCTTCAGACTGGTTTTAGCCTGATCCGGGGTCTGTTGCAAGGCATCAAGTTGCTTTCGTCCAGAGTCAATAGCACAATTAATTCAAAAACTAAAAGAGAAATATGTTAAAAATAAATATCAAACCAGGGGAGAACATCGACAGGGCACTAAAACGCTATAAACGCAAGGTGAGAAGCGTTAAGCTGATGGACGAAATCAGGGAGCGGAAGCAATATACCAAGCCGTCAAAACGAAGAAGGGAACAAATAAAAAAGGCCAAATTCAAGCAGGCATATTTAAATAAATTAGAAAACGAATAGCTATGAAATTGATTTCTATCAAAAGGAAGACCCGTTATGAAAATAGGTTTAGCCCAAAAATGGGCAGACTTAGGACCAGGGTGACATACGTAAAGAAATATCTGTTGGGTTTGCCCATAGATACCGTTCATAAATATCGCGCAACCTATTATGGCGAGATCAAGAGTTGTGAAGATTGCAATCTTTTCATCTGAATTTCTGGCTAATTCTTACGAAATCCTTACCGCGTTGCCAAGGGCAATTAATCGATCATATCGGATAAATAGTTGCATTGAAAAAACCTGGTGATCCCTTGTAAAGATAGAGTCAATTGTCGCCAATGATTTTCGATAGGGTTGGCTTTAAAATCCGACTTTGATTATTTTTACGTGCTGTTTCGGGATGTAGCGCAGTCCGGTAGCGTACTTCGTTCGGGACGAAGGGGTCGCAGGTTCAAATCCTGTCATCCCGACTCCGCCCTCCAGAGCTCGAGCTAACCCGAGAGCGACGGAGGGCGTTCTTATTATACTATGGCTTAAACAGCAAAGTAGGGGGGTATAGGGACTTCAGGCTATTATAATGTAATTGGTAGGTGAACTGCTGGCAATTTTCAGAGACTCCACTTAACTTCTATTGGGGAGGGGTTTAGTACCCCTGCATTTTCCTAATCAGATTGGTAATTCCCAAAATTTTAAAAACCTAAATCTTCCCCAAACCCAAAAGAAGAAGCAATTAACAGCTAATCAAATGATCATAACATCTGTTGGTAAGAAGACCCTGCCCAACTCGAATTTACCACTGATGATCTACATCATTGCTGAGGAGACGGGCACATTATAATTTTGAACTCCACGTCATACAGCGACCTCAAAACACATAGGCATTAATCGAATTTCTAATCCAAAATAAGTATCCTATGAAATATTCTAAAAATTTTAATTTCAGGTATATACCTCTGCTATTCGTTTTTTTAGGGATAGCCGTGGTGTTTGATTCCTGTACGTGCAAGAGAACTGCCGAAAAAACCAGCGAAAAGATGATAGAAAAATCTTTGGGAGAAGATGCCGAAGTGGATATCGATATGGATAAAGTCACTATTCAAACCGAAGAAGGCACCTTTACCACCGATGCTTCTGGAACCAGCTGGCCCGACGAGATTCCATCTGATGTGCCTCAATTCAAACATGGTAACATCATCAGTGTTTCAACCCAGGACATGGCGGGTTCGAAGAGCTGGGTGGTCATGTATGAGGAGGTAGCCCCAAAGGCGCTGGAGAAGTACAAGGAAGAACTCGAGGCAAAGGGTTTTAAAATCAGCTATACCACGATAGTTGCCTCTGGCGGGCACCTCGCAGCAGAAAAAGGAGACCTTGCCGTAATGCTAATGGCCGGAGAAGGCAACGCCACTGTGACAGTAGGCACCAATTAACGGGGCTATTCATTCTCAATGCCGACACTTATTAACGGGACTTGTAATGATTTATCA
>NZ_CEYNTP010000021.1:0-21052 GCF_982873095.1 Lentiprolixibacter sp.
CTACGGTTTGGCCAATTGGTATCTATATGAGGGAGAGGAGAAGGAGGGGCTTGAACGCCTTTCCGATATCCTACGAGGCGAAACCTGGAGTTCCTTCGGCTACATTGCTGCAGAAAGTGATATGATAGACAAGCTAAAGGATGTAACTATTACTGTGGAAAGTAAACAATAGTTAATCCTTAGGCCTATTCATTTTAGTCTGGGTTTACTTACTTTTGCAAGCATAAAAATGCACTGATCGATGAACCCCGTTAAAATTGCCCCTTCCCTGCTGGCCGCAGACTTCGGTAACCTGCAAAGAGATGTAGAAATGGTGAACCATAGCGAGGCGCACTGGCACCACCTGGATATTATGGACGGTCTGTTTGTGCCAAATATTTCCTATGGGATGCCGGTGATAAAGGCTATTGCAGAACATGCCACCAAACCTTTGGACGTGCACCTGATGATCGTAGATCCGGACCGTTATATCAGCACCTTTGCTGAATTAGGGGCAGATGTCCTAACCGTCCACTACGAAGCATGCCCGCATCTTCACAGGACCCTTCAGAAGATCAAAAAGGAAGGGATGAAAGCCGGGGTAGCCATCAACCCGCATACCCCCGTTAATGTCCTGGAGGCCATTATCCAGGATATCGACCTTGTATGTATGATGAGTGTAAATCCGGGCTACGGGGGACAAAAATTCATTCCCCATACCATGGTAAAGCTCCGACAGTTAAAGAAGTTAATCGGGGAAAGCGGGGCAAACACCCTGATAGAAATCGATGGTGGTGTGGGCGTTGGAAATGCCTCGGAACTGGCTAAGGCAGGCGCAGATGTGCTTGTCGCGGGAAGTTCGGTTTTCCGCGCAGAGGATCCGGTTGCTGCAATTGCACAACTAAATGCACTGGTTCATCCTTAGACCGACTTCAGCAAGTACTTGATCAGGTCAGTGGTGGTAACAATCCCAACCAAACGGTCGCCATTGACCACAGGCAGGGAATGGTACTCGCTCTCTACAAAGATCTCAGCGACCTCCTTGATGGAATTCTCAGGATGCACTGTAGTAAGCTTGTTACGCATCAGCTGAGGAATTGTGAACATTTCATAAAGGGAGGAGGAAATATCATCTTCTTCCCGGTAGGCTCCGTCCGCAAAGCTTATCCGTAACAGGTCGTTCATGCTCAGCATTCCCACCAATTTTTTCTTATCTATCACAGGGATGTGCCGGATCTTGTGCTTCTTAAATAAATGCTCGGCTTTTTCAAGACTATCTTTGGCCTTCAAGGTAATTACTTCCGCCGTCATTATGGTCGATATCGGTTCAGCTACTTGCACATTCATGACGATACATTTTAATTTCCTTCTAAAGATCATCCATATCCGCTGCAAAAAGAATGACAAAAATCATATTCCCTTCCGATATTTATTGTTGAAGCTCTGAAATGCTCTCCTAGAAGCTTGAGTTTCAAAGCTGTAATTTCTGTTGTATTTTTACCTTTTGTATGGAAGACATGGATACACTTGATGTATTAATCATAGGGGGCGGGCCAATTGGGATCGCCTGCGGGCTGGAAGCCAAAAAGAACGGACTGGACTATCTTATCGTGGAGAAGGGCACTATCGTGAATTCCCTCTTCAACTACCCTGTTAATATGCAGTTTTTTTCATCTTCGGAGCGATTGGAGATCGATGAGATCCCTTTTATCAGCAAAGAAGCCAAGCCCAAACGCAATGAAGCACTGGAATATTACCGTAGGATCGTTACTTCCAACAAGCTTAATATCCGACTCTTTGAACGCATCGAACAGGTAGAAAAAAAGCACGGGATTTTTGAAGTCACTTCAGATAAAACAAAGTACAAAGCGCATCAGGTGATAATTTCCACCGGGTTTTATGACCTGCCCAACCTGCTGGATGTTCCCGGGGAAAACCTCCCGAAGGTGTCCCATTACTACAAAGACCCGCATTACTATGCCAGCCAGAAACTCGCCGTTATCGGTGCCAGCAATTCTGCTGTGGATGCGGCACTGGAATGCTGGAGGAAGGGTGCAGAAGTCACCATGATCGTTAGGGAACCGGAAATAGGGCATAGGGTAAAGTATTGGGTGCGGCCCGATATCATCAACCGGATAGAAGAAGGTAGTATCAAAGCCTATTTTAACTCCAATGTTAAGGAAATACGGGAAGATGAACTGCTTGTGGCAACCCCGGAGGGCCTGCTCACCCTGGAAAACGATTTTGTGCTGGCCCTTACCGGCTACCAGCCCAATTTTTCCTTCCTGGAAAAATGTGGTATTCGGCTGTCACAGGACGAGAAGCGCCTGCCCGACTACAACCCGGACACCATGGAAACCAACATAAAAGGCCTGTACCTGGCCGGTGTCATCTGCGGGGGTATGGAAACCCATAAGTGGTTTATAGAGAATTCACGGATACACGCCAAGATGATCATAAGCGACCTCCTGAAAAAGAAAAAGGAAACCTCTGCATACTAAAGCCTTGGGCCATTTCCTGAACGGTAATTTTGATTTTATGGATCTTACAAAAAACAAATTCTATCCCATTTTTGAAGCACAGCGAAAAAATCAGTTTGCCGTTGGAAATAGTTCTCCAAAAGCCCGTATCAAAAAACTTAATGCATTAAAAGAGGCGGTGGAAACCACTTATCGCACGGAAATTCTACAGGCCCTGTACGATGATTTTAAAAAGCCGGCTACGGAAGCTGAACTCACCGAGATTTATCAGATTATCGGAGAAATAAAAATGGCCAAAAGCTATTTGAAATCGTGGATGCGCAATCAGCCCGTAGACACTCCCCTGGCGCTACTGGGCAGTTCCTCCTGGGTACGATATGAGCCTAAAGGCGTATGCCTGATCATTTCCCCCTGGAACTTTCCCATCAACCTTACATTCGGGCCTTTGGTCTCTGCAATTGCTGCAGGGAATACGGTTATCCTGAAACCTTCTGAACTAACGCCCAATGCTTCCGCGGTCATGAAGAAAATTGTGACAGCCGTTTTCCCTGAGGATGAAGTGGCTCTCGTTGAAGGCGAAGTAGAAGTAGCCCAGGAGCTGTTGAAATTGCCCTTTAACCATATCTTTTTTACCGGGTCCCCAAAAGTAGGGAAACTGGTAATGCAGGCAGCTGCGCAACACCTGAGCTCCGTTACCCTTGAACTCGGAGGGAAATCCCCCACCATTGTAGATGAGACCGCCAACCTGAAGGCAGCGGCGAGAAAGATCGCCTGGGGAAAATTCATAAATGCGGGACAGGTCTGCATATCCCCGGATTACCTCCTGGTGCAGGAATCGGTTAAAGCGAGGTTTCTGAAGTTGTTGCAGGAACAGATCCGGGCCATGTTTTCCGAATCCCCGTCCGGATCAGCATCCTATGCCAGGATCGTAAATTCACGCCACTATCAACGGTTATTGTCCTATTTGGAAGAAGCCTCTGAAAAAGGCAGTGAGGTTATTTCTGCAGAGGCACCAGACGCAGCGGAAAATTACCTGCCCCCTACCCTGGTCACTGATCCTGACGATACTTCCAAACTCATGGAAGAAGAGATTTTTGGTCCCATTTTGCCCGTCAAATCCTTCCGGGATACCAAGGAAGTCATCGCCTATATCAATCAGAAGGAAAAACCCCTGGCGCTATACATATACAGTAAGAACAAAAAGGCGGTTAAGGAGATTATCAGAAATACCCGTGCCGGTGCCACCTGCATTAATAATAACGTACTGCATTATGCCAACCATAACCTACCTTTTGGCGGCTCCAACAACAGTGGCCTTGGGAAATCGCATGGTTTTTATGGTTTTAAGGCCTTTTCCAATGAACGGGCCATCCTGAAACAACATACGCCAGGGGCAATGGAATTGTTATTTCCCCCATACACCAACCTGAAAAAAAAGATCGCCAAATTAACCCTGAAGTGGTTCTAAAGGGGAACTGTTTAACCTCCTCCCCCCTGCTCCTCATACTGGTTAAAACCAGGCACCTTCAGCACCCAAAATCATCCGGGCATTTGGCCATCCCACAATAGTAGAGATACGACCAGAAATAAGTAACTTTAATATCCCGGTACGTTTTTCATTTCAACCAGCTTCCGGTCGTTAATCCCTATTAAAGCATATCGACATGAACACTTCCGTTGTACACATCCGAATCACTGGCGTTTTAATAGTTATCTGCGGGTTTTTGGCACCCCAGTTAAGTGCGCAAAAAGTTGTTCAGGCTACGGATCTGGACAGAAAAGTGGAGGCCTTTCTGGAAAGTAAAAGAGGGCAATGGCGCGATATGAATATTCCCGCATCTGACGGGCAGTTGATGTATGATATCATTTTGGAAAAAGGGTATACCAAGGGCCTCGAAATTGGCACCTCCACCGGGCATTCGGCCATCTGGATCGCCTGGGCATTCAGTAAAACAGGGGGTAAACTGATAACATTGGAAATAGATGAACAGCGATATAATGAAGCGATTGCCAATTTTGCCGAAGCGGGTCTATCTGATTACATAGATGCCCGCCTGGCGAATGCCCATGAGCTGGTGAAAGAACTCACCGGACCTTTTGATTTCGTTTTCAGTGACGCCGATAAAGATTGGTATACCAACTACTTTAAAGACATTTCCCCAAAACTGAAAGCCGGGGGTTGTTTTATCGCCCATAATGTGCGTCCGGCGGGTACCGGGCGAAGGGGGATGCGGGGTACCCGGGAATATCTCGACTATGTCTCGGGCCTTGAAGACTATAACACTACTGTAGATAACAGGGGAGGTGGAATGGCCATTAGCTACAAGAAGCAATAGGAAGGAGCATATAATTCCGTTTTTTATATAGTATATGGTGCATAAATCGTACTTTAAACTACTGGCTTAGTAACGAACTAATACAACTTTGGATCATGAAAGAAATTAAGAAAGAGGATATTCAACAGGAAGTATTTGACCTGTATGACGACTATGCCCATAACCGCATCAACCGCAGGCAGTTTATCGACAAGCTTTCGACCTATGCCATTGGCGGATTAACTGTTGCCTCCCTGCTCAGTTTTATATCCCCCAATTATATAGATAAGATCCAGGTGAAGCAGGACGACAAGCGTCTCAAGTCCGAATTTATAACATACGATTCGCCCAAAGGGGGAGGTCAAATCAAGGGCTTGCTGTCGCGACCAGCAGACGCCAAAGGAAAGCTTCCCGGCATTGTGGTGGTCCATGAGAACCGCGGGCTCAACCCTCATATTGAAGATGTAGGCCGCAGGGCAGGCCTGGCAGGTTTTGTCTCCCTGGCCCCGGATGCGCTCACGCCCCTTGGCGGGTACCCGGGTAATGACGATGATGGAAGGACACTGCAGCGCCAACGCGACCGGAACGAGATGCTGGAAGATTTCATAGCCGCTTTTGAATACCTCAAAAACCATCCGGAATGTACCGGAAAGGTAGGTGTTGTAGGCTTTTGTTTTGGAGGGTGGATTTCCAATATGATGGCGGTAAAGGTACCCGACCTCGCTGCGGCGGTTCCCTTTTATGGAGGACAACCCAAAGAAGATATTGAAGACATTAAGGCGCCATTATTACTTCACTTTGCCGAACTGGATAAAAGAGTCAATGCTGGATGGCCCGAGTATGAGGCCGCCCTAAAGGAACACAACAAGGAATACACCGCCCATATGTACCCCGGGGTAAACCACGGCTTCCACAACGATACCACACCGAGATACGACAAGGAAGCGGCACAACTGGCCTGGAAAAGGACCGTGGAATTTTTTGAGAAGCATTTGAGCTCGTAAACCAAAAAAGAATTACCCCCTGTAGATTAGGGGGTAATTGGAATATTCTTCATCGCTATTAGGATAGGATTATTATCAACCCCCCTGCGCTGCGTGTTTTCTTTCCTCCTCTTCCTGCTCGCGCGACATATCTTCCAAGGTCCTGCCTTTGGTTTCCTTGACCAGTGACTTGACAAAGAAATAGGCCACTACGCCAAAGACGGCATACACCCCATAGGAAACTCCAAGTCCGAGGTAGTTCAGCATGATAGGGAAGGTCATGGTGATCGCAAAGTTTGATCCCCACTGGGCAATTCCACAAACCGCAAGGGCTGCTCCCCGGTATTGGTTGGGGAACATCTCGCCCAGCATCACCCACATTACAGGACCCCAGGAGGCCGCAAAGAAAGCGATATAGCCATTGGCCGCCAATAAGGCATATGTACCATTATTTCCTTCCAGGATAAGATTGTTGGCGCTGTCCAGCGTGGCCGTGCCGAAGAGGTAGGCCAGTATGCCCAACATCACCGCCTGGCCAATAGATCCTACCAACAATAAAGGCTTTCTACCCACCTTATCGATCAAAACAATGGCCACAAAGGTGAAGAATATATTCACACTACCGCTGATGACATTGGTGAGCAGGGCATCTGATTCCGTGAATCCGGCCGCCTGCCAGAGGGTAGCCCCGTAGTAAAAGATCACATTGATACCCGTAAACTGTTGCAGTACCGCGATACCGATTCCCACCCAGACCAGGGGATGTATTTTGCCCGTATACTTACTGATGATGTCCCCTAGTTTGGGACGACTATCTGTCCTTACCGTGGTTTTGATATCCGCCACCTTGATGGCCGCCTGAGCGGCATTGCTAATGGCAGCGAGCACCTTTTGTGCCTTTTCAGCCTGATTGGAAGCCACTAAATACCTGGGGGATTCAGGGATAAAAAGCAATACAATTACGAAGATGGATGCCGGAAGAATTTCCGCCCAGAACATCCAGGACCAGGTTTGAAACCCCATCCAGAGTTCCTCTTCTGCACCCCCTGAAATACCGGCGAGGGCATAATTGCTCATAAAGGCCATAAACAGGCCAATTACGATCATGAGTTGCTGTAATGTGGCCAGCCTGCCCCTGATCTTAGATGGGGCAATTTCACTGATATAAAGCGGTGCAAGTATACTCGCAGCACCTACAGCCAGACCGCCAACAAGGCGATAGAGCACAAACTCCAGGGAACCTTCCGAGATACCGGAACCCCAGGCGCTGATCACAAAAACGATACCTGCGACCAACATCATGGGTTTCCTTCCGAACCTGTCGGCCAGGGTACCGGCAAAAAAGGCACCTACAACACAGCCCAGGAGTACAGAGGCTACGTTAAATCCTGTACCAGTGGCATCAGAGTCAAACGCCGCCTGCAGGGCATCTACCGTACCATTGATTACTCCACTGTCAAAGCCAAATAAAAAGCCCCCTATGGCGGCAACAAATGCCAGGAAGAGGACCCTGGGTAAACTATAACTTTCGTTCTGTTGGGATTCCTGTAGTTGATCAGTCATTTTGTTTAGTTGTTTAGTTAGCTATTTTGTTCAGAGAGCCCTTCTCAGGGCTCAAATAGGAATGTAATATAGTGGATTTTGACGAATGTCAATTATAAATAAAGCCCCAAAGATGGATTAAGCTTCATTAGTCGGCCACAAAGCCCTCCCAGCGCTGCATATAGGAAATGAATTTGGTGCTCAGTCCTTCTTTTTTCAAATATTCCTGGCTGACAGGTGTTTTAGTTGGAATAAAGTTCGGGTCTTCCATAACCTTTTTGGGGAAGTCGTGGTGGAGGATGGCGGCCCTACCAATACTAACAACATCCACCCCGGCCTGCAGCACCTTATGGACATCGGCCCCGGTTCTGATGTTCCCGGCTACGGTCAGTTTCACCCTACCTCTGTTCATTTCAGTGAAATGTTCTAATAAGCTTTTGCGCTGGTGTTCTTCTTCATGTGGCATTTTAAAAACATCCCAAAGGGAGATATCCAGAAAATCGATTTGTCCTTCATCCATTAAGCGCCGGGCAACCTTTTTCACCTCCTTTAACTTCATGCCAAAACGTTCCGGGGAAAGGCGTACCCCTAACACGAAATCCGGGCCGCATGCTGCCCGTATGCCGTTGACAATCTCAAAGAGCAGGCGCGACCTGTTTTTGAGGCTCCCACCGTATTCGTCCGTCCTTTTGTTGATAGCGCTGCTGAGAAACTGGCAGAGGATATAGCCATGGGCGCCGTGGACTTCTACTCCGTCATATCCACTTGCTTTGGCCCTCACTGCCGCTTCCATGAAATCTTCCCGCAGTTGTTGTACCTCATCCAGGGACATGCCCCTTGCCCCGTGTTTGGGACTATCAGAAGGACAAATTGGCGTTTCCCCAATGAGTTCTTTTGGGGAGCGCATACCGGCGTGGTGCAGCTGGATGACCGCCACACTGCCGTGTGACTTAATACCGGCGCTAAGTCTGCGGTGGCCTTCGATTTGGCCATCCGAATAGATGCCCAGTTGCCCGGGAAAGCCCTTTCCGATTTCCTGTACATGGGAAGCACAGGTCATGGTGATGCCAAACCCGCCCTGGGCTCGCATGGTCAGCCAGCGGTATTCCTCCTCAGCCAGTGTCCCGTCTTCATGGCTCTGGGTATTGGTCATAGGCGCCAGCATAAACCTGTTTTTGCTGTGGATGCCACAGTTAAATAGAAATGGAGATGAAGAAGGTGTTTGCATTGGGGGTCGACGGTAACTTACTGGGAAGCTTTCTTTAGTGTATGCCCCTCTTTAACCATTACCTCTATTTCTCTAATATGGTCCCAATTGTTCAAGGGGTTTCCACTCAATACCAAAAAGCTCGCTTCATACCCTTCCCTTAAATACCCCAATTTCCGATCCGGATAAATAAGCTGTGGGGTTGTTTCAGAAAGAAGCTTCAACGTAGTGAGTTCATCAAAAACCTGGAGGTTATTTACAAGATAATCAGCCTCTAAAATGCTGGTTTCACCATTTTGGTCGGCCCCCACAGCTAACTCAACACCGGCCTCATGGAGTCGCTTTAGTTCGTTAGTTAAAAATTGATTCACCGTTTCATATCTGAGGGTATCCAGGGATGTATTCCCTTGTGCATCATACTTCATAGCATATACCTTTGCAAAATTTGCTGTGGGTATAATTGCTGATTTTTGTTTTTTGACTTGCGCGATATCTTCATCTGTAAGCCGGTAGGCATCAGGGTTTGTATTCCCATCCCAACTGTAACCGGGCAAGTGTCCAAAACCATCAACACCGATTTTTAACCCTATCCTGAAGTCATAAGCATTTTCCACATGGGCATAGACTTTTAAACCTGCATCATGAGCCTTACGGACTACTCTCTCCGCAACATTTTTGGAAAGTCCAAAACCGCCCATTTGCTCTTTATTAACAAGCTCTTCGTGGCGATCCGTATTGATGAGATAGATCTTAATTACATCTGGTTTTGTTGCTAAAATAGTATCCCATTTTTGTTCTACATCTATTACACTATCCAGGAACCAATAGGCATCGTTTTCAGCGATCCTGCTGTTCTTAATACGATCTCGTTGCGTAAACATAGCGGACCAGTGTAAATTGAGTGCCGAAGTCTCATAAGCCAGGTGAGGATGGCCTAATGTGGAGGTAAGCCCGCCGTTAGCGTATTGAACATCAATGGATTGAGGAGTCGAGAACCTTTCGCGTAAAGAATCTGCCTTTGATGCATAATTGGTGAGTACCTGTACATAAAAGATGCCCTGTTCTAAATACTTTTTAACCTGAGCATCAACATTACCGGGGTCAGCGAGGTTATGCGTGTGAGCATCACCAAAGGGAGGAACTACATAACCTTGTTTTAAGTCTAGGATAGCGTCAGGCTGCCCGGAATATTGCTCTTTAAATAATCCATTAACACTATAGAGTGATTTGCTTTCAAACTCCTGGCCATTGAACCATTGACCATTCTTATATTCTATAACATATTGATCCTCTGAGGCACAGCTAAAGAAGAAGAATTGGACAATTAATAGAAAGAAATACGCAAGTTTGGCCTTCATTGATCAATGCATTAAATACAGTATAATACTCTTGTATACCCACAGTTCTATCTACAGGAATACATTTTTGAGCCCCGCTCCATTATTCAGATTTGTGAACTTCCAGTTCTATTTCAATCATAAACTCCGGAAGGGCCAATTCCTTTACGCCCAACCAGGAGCCAGTTGGGAATTGCTTGGTGTAGATCTCATTTCTGTACCCGGCTTTTTCGAGGAACAGTGGCATGTTTGTGGTAAAAATGTTCTCTACAACCACGTCGTCAAAGGTGCAGTCATAATGTGTCAGGATCTTTTCCAGATCCGCATAGCAGTTTTTCATTTGCTGTTCCAGATCGCCAACAGCGGTAGGATTTCCTTCATCGTCCATACTTACCGCCCCGGAAATTTTAATGCTGTTCCCGATTTTTACGGCATGTGTATAGCCGTATGCTTTTTCCACTTCAGGGCGCAGCAAGAAATACTCCGGTTCTTCCGAGGCATGGGTTACTTCTTTTTCAATTTCTTGGGTGTCTTCCTTTTGTTTTTGCACACAACTCTGACTAACAAAAGTCAAGGCAAATAATAGAGTGAGAATAGTCAGTTGATGGTTTCGTGTTTTCATAGTGTTGGTTGTTTGGTTAATAAAACGCGCAGTGACCTATTGAACCAGATTAGTTTTTACTAAGATAGGAAATAAGTGCAGACCTAGAGGAGCGATGCCTGTGCTTAGCCCCCAGGGTAGACCGGTAAAAGGTATTAGCACTCCCGAAAGATCAATCTTGTATTCTGTTCCAGATATCCAGGTACATCTTCCACTCCTGATCGACCTTTCTCCAAATAATGACGTATTTCCCTTTCCAGTTTGATTCGCTACCGTCAGATCTCTTCGTAGTACCTTCATAATATCCATAATCGTAGGCCTCATTGCCTAGGACCTTTATTTCTTCAGGAATGATTTTATGATATTTGGTCTGTACGCCTTCTGGAAGTGTCCAATACTTGATTATCGCTTCACGACCCTGAATGATGTCCCTGTTATTAGGAAAAATTTTGGCGTCAACGGTATATGCATCACCAATTGTTGGGTAATCTGAACGCATAACAGCATTCGAAAAGTCCTTGATGTTGGATAAAATCATGTCAATATCCTCCTGACTACCCTGAAAGTTTTGAGAATGAATAGTTCCTGATAAGATTAGAAAGGAAATAAGGGTGAGCGTTTTCATAGATTAATTTGTGCTTAACGGTTTGGCCTGGGCAAGTTAGGGATTTTGAAACTGCTTTTTTTCCGCCTGCCAAAATTCATGTCTTGGTAAGATTTTTTTAAACATTCAGCCCCTATTGCCCATAGCTTATGAAATACAATGATCTGTCAATCACCAATAGGTTGTTATTTCTTTGTATCAGGTTCTGGCACCTTTCTCTTACTTACCCCTTTTTCCTCTGCAATCTCTTTTGCCCTGTGGTAGTCTTCCACGCTGGCGGTAATTCCTGATTGACCTGCACCTTTTACAGGGGTATATACGAGCGATGTAAACAATGGGAAATGGTCGGAACCAATAGACGGTAATCGTTTGATGGAAAGCAGGGTAAAATGATCGCTATGGAACAAATGATCCAATGGCCATCTCAATAAGGGATATTTAACATGAAAGGTGTTGAACATTCCCCTACCTATACGTGGATCCAACAAACCGCTAATCTTGCGGAAAAGGCGCGTTGTTGAAGACCAGGCTACATCATTGAGGTCACCCGTCACTAGTACAGCTTGTTCAATAGTGCTCACACTTTTGGCGATGATGATCAACTCGGCATCCCGCTCTGCTGATTCGGTATTTTCAGTGGGGCTGGGCGGGGCGGGATGGACAAAATGGCAGCGAACCCTATCGCCGGTTCGCAGCTCTATGGAAACATGTATAGAAGGGACCTCTTTCTCCACCAGGAATGAGATTTGAGGGTCGTGTAATTTCAATTTAGAATAGAGGTGCATACCGTAGAGGTTGTCAAGCGGGCATTTCACAGTATACGGCATTTCTGATTCCAGGACCTCAAGTTGCTCTTGCCACCACTGATCTGATTCCAGTGTAAGAAGAACATCAGGTTGATATTTTTGCACCAATTGTATTAGTGCTGCGGTGTTGCGATTCGGGGTGAGGACATTGGAAGTGATTATACTGAGTTTCCTTTCGGGTTCGTATTCCGCACAAGATTTAACCTCTTTGGGCCATAGGAAGGTATAGGGCAATATCCACCAAAGCTGCCAGAGTAAACAAAGGGCGGTTATAGCAATTAATAGTAATGTTAGGGGTGATCGCAGATCAAGGAAAATAACTATGGCAAGCAACAGGGCTGATGAAAAAATCGTTACCTGCAGGCGGGGAAAGTCCATCCCCCGGATCATCCAATGGGTTTGTTTCGATAAGGGCAGCACCGTAACCAAAAAGGTCAGGAGGGTACAAAAGATAATTGCGATTAACATAATCCGTTCTTGATAGGTAGTACAGCAGGTGACTTATGGATCTGCCGGTTAGCATAAATGCCTGTCTTATTGGTGTTACTCAATGTTTGCCACTTGCTTTAATTTTTCAAATTCGCGCGTTCAGACAGGCGCTCCCCGTACCTGCTACTGAAATTTCAGTGCAATGTTAACGTTGTTCTTAGCGGCTCGGAAGCGCCAAGTTCTAATGATCTTTCCGTTGGTAAACTACCTGACATGGTAAGGGTAAATTCACCCTTTTCCAGAATGGCATCACCCTGTGCATTGATCAGCCTTAGCATCTCCGGAGTGATCTCAAAAGTAACCTTTGCACCTTCACCTGGCTGTAACCGGACGGATTGGATCCCCTTTAAAGAAAAAAGTGGAACACCAACGCTGGCCTTTTGATCCGTAATATACAGCTGTACGGTTTCTACAGATGGGTACGCACCAACATTGGTGATGTTGCAGCTCAGTTCAACTATTTCTCCTTCTTTAATTTTAGAAGCCGATTGTTTCAGGTCACTGTAGGAGAAGGAACCATAACTTAATCCGAATCCAAATGGATACATAGGTTCCTTGGCCATATAACGATAGGTTCTACCTTTCATATTATAATCCTCGTAGGCCGGCAGCTGATCAAGGGATTTTGGGAAAGTAATGGGCAATCTCCCTGAAGGGGAAACCTTGCCAAATATTATATCTGCAATGGCATTCCCCCCTTCTTCTCCCGGATACCATGCGAATAAGACTGCATCCGCCAGCTCATGGACTTCTGAAAGGTTCATGGGACATCCGCCTGTAACAATGGCAATAACAGGTTGGCCATGACTCTTTATTTTCCTGAGATAGTCCAATTGATTTTCAGGGATATTGTAGTCCAAACGATCGCCAAAATAAGGAGACGAGATAGATTCTCCTTCTTCTCCTTCGAGGTGTCTGCTAAGTCCCATTCCAACGATAGTAACATCTGCTTCAGCCGCTTCTCCGGTTGACCAGTCTACCGGGTTTACATTCTTTCTGTCTAGTGTGGTCCCGGGACTGTACTGAACCTGACTACCGGGGGCAACCGCTGCTGCGATTCCCTCTAAAAAGGTGACTATATTGGCACTAACGCCAAAATAATTTCCCAACAGCGCATCAATGGAAGCGGCGTTGGGCCCTACAACATAGTACCTGTCCAGGTCGTTTTTCAATGGCAGCACCCCGTTATTTTTGAGCAAGACAACAGATCTGGCTGCCGCTTCACGTGCCAGTGCCCTATTTTCTTTGCTATCAACAACACTATAGGGAATAGCGTTATAAGGATTGAGGTCCGGGGGATCAAACATACCCAGTTTAAATCTCGTTTTCAGTAAGGGGGTAAGTCTTTTATCTATAAGTGATTCTTCCACAAAACCTTTCCGTACAGCATCTAGCAGTGCGGTATACGTATTTCCACAATTTACGTTTACGCCACTTTCCAAAGCGAGTACAGCCGCTTCAACGGCATTGGTAACCGTACCATGGCCAATATCTGAATAGAAATCAACCAACGCCCAGCAATCACTGACCACATGTCCTTTAAACCCCCATTTGTCAAACAATACCTCTTTGAGCAGATAATTACTAGCACAACAAGGTTCGCCATTGGTTCTGTTATATGCACACATAACGGATTCAACCCCCGCATCAACAAGCGCTTCGAAAGCCGGCAAATAGGTTGCATTCAAATCTTGTGCACTTACCTCAGCATTGAACTCATGCCTAAGTTTTTCAGGACCACTGTGAACAGCGAAATGTTTTGCACAGGCAGCTGTTTTAAGGTACTTAGGATCATCCCCTTGTAAGCCGTTGACAAAAGCTACACCCAATACACTCGTTAAATACGGGTCCTCCCCATAGGTTTCCTGTCCACGCCCCCAGCGCGGATCCCGAAAGATGTTAACATTAGGCGTCCAGAAGGTCAATCCGGCATAACGCTTATAATTCCCGGCTGTCTGCGCAGCGTTATACATAGCGCGTGCTTCATCAGATATGGCAGAGGCAACCCTAAATATCAGATCCTTGTCAAAAGTCGCTGCCAAACCTATGGCCTGAGGAAAAACAGTGGCTTTACCTGAACGTCCTACCCCGTGCAAGGCTTCATTCCAGTAATCATAAGGCGGTATATCAAGGCGGGGGATACCGGGAGTATTCATTAGCATCTGATCCACCTTTTCTTCCAGGGTAAGCCTGCTGATCAGATCTTCTACCCGGCTATCCAGATCTGCTTCAGGGTTGAGATATACGGGTTGCGCACACATAGTTGAAATTCCAAGAAAAACGAAGATCACAATTGCAAATGGCTTATCCATGGCTTATAAAATGGCTGAGTTGTTTTATTATTAAGGTTGTTGCCTCCAGCCTGCGAGCTTATCAATGGATGATTGGGGGTTAAGCGGCAGGTCGCAGCGGACCAGATTTGTTGTATCTAAGATAGGAAACCTTGACCGAATCAACCAGAGGCAGGGGCGGGTTCCCAGACCAGGAGAAAGCGATGCCTGTGCCTACACAGCTGGCGTACCTACGCATATTAGGCAGGCAAGAAAGGTGGGTTTTAGGCGTTGTTATAATGCGTTTCTGTTTTTATAAATTGCTAGTCGCTCAATCCAAAAAATATCAGATTCAAAAAACTGGAGTCTCGTTTTAATTACTCTATCTGTATTGTCACGCAAGGGTTTCGTTATAAATCGAGCTTTGGAATTACTAAAGTCAAGTGTATATTTTTCGTCGAGATCCTTTTGTTCGTCCGTAAAAAAAGAAACTACTTTACCATCCATACTCCAATTTCCTTTTCCGTATTTATTTTTTACCCATGAAACCCCCCTCCTATGATTCTCGTACGAATGAAAAAGAAATGTTCCGTCGTCCTGTATTGTAAGCGTGTATTCAATAAGATGGTCTCCCGAATCTCCAGAGGTAAGGAAATACTCTCCTACTACCTTATCCGTTTGCGAGAAGATAATTATACTTGATAAAAAAAATAAAATCGTAGTTATTACTCTCATACGATTGATTTAAAATGCATTGCAACGGTCAAGAATAACCGTCATTTACGGGTTAATATGCGTTAATTTTCGGTTTAGAACTGACTTTAGCAGTGCCGACCAGCCCGACAGATCCGTCCTGGCGGGGTGGATTCGGACGTAGCCGTCGCGATAGCTATCGGGACGCCTTAATTACGGTTATATCATGTTAAGCTTCGTTATTTTTTTTATTAAGTTATTAATTGGTCTTACTTGGACACCAAAGATTCAATAGTTGAAATGTTTTCATCAATTCTATCATATATTGGTAGTAAAGCGGTTGTGTGATATATTAATTCTGTGTTTAAGTTGATGAATTCACTATTCTGTAATAGACTGGAATTTGAAGAAGAATTATTCGAAACATTTAAGTCTGAAAAAGATTCAGCAAAAATTTTGTCATAAAAGGTAGTGTCTGTTTTGTATCCATTTACTGTTATTTCAAGGCGTGCTGAATACTTATTTAAAAAGGGATTTAGATGATTATCTACAAAACTGGATTGTAAATCTTCATAGGAGGCAAGAAGCTCCATGTTTGCTTTTAATGAAGTAAGCTCACTTCGTAGTTTTTCAGATTGTAATAGGTTAAGCTTTCCTGATCCAATCATCTCGTCGTAAATCGAAGTTTTATTTGAATTACCGACTAAAAACCTTTTTGGCAAATTGTGAATAAGATAGTTTATCGCTTCTTCTGAAGTTGAATTTAACTCGGCAGTACTTAATTCTATTAACTTTTTTGAAGAATTTATAACCTCAGAATATCGCTTGAGCCCTGTTTCGACTTGAAATTTGTTGTATGTCATTTTTGAATGGATAGCCTGAAGGAGTTGTGTTTCTTGTTTGGAATCCAATCTGTTTTGGTTCCAAGTATTTACTTGAAGAGCAATCAAAATACCAACTACCACTAGCACTATTTCTCCAAAGGCATATAGTAAATAATTACTGAGCTTATTTTCAGCAAGTAACTTTTGCCTAATTTTTCTAAAGAATTTTAACATCGTATTTTATTTATCCATTTTATTGGAGCACAAGGGTCCAGGCGCTACCTGCCCATCACAGATGGTTCGGCAGACCAGTATGACACGGCGCTTGAGTGCGGCGGGCAAAAGCGGTCCAGATTAGTTTCCATCTAAGATAGGAAATAGCCGCAAAGCTGAAAGTGATGCCTGTGCCTGCCCAGCTGGCGTACATACGCATATTAGGTAGGCAAGAAAGGCGGGTTTTAGGCGTTGTTAGTCAAAGTATAAGTGCGTTATTCTGAGGAACTGTGTGGCTTTGAATGCCGATTTCTTAAAACAGTGTTCACCCCATCAAAACTTTGAAGCATTCTAAATCTGAAATAATACGAGTTCAGGTCTTCTTCGGACATGGTTTCGGTGATAGTCTGGAGCATCCTATCGGGATCTTCAGCTTTTTCGGAGATGACAGAATCAGGGAAAACCCGATGCCATTTAGAATCCTTTTCCTTTAACAATTCAATCAATTTACGCTCACACTCCATTACAGCCCAGCTGGTTTGCCCATCTGCTGCCCAAGTCGGGTCGTAGTCCATAAAAGGCGCAGAGGTAATGCGAAAGTCTTTATCCGAGTACATTCTTTGCAAGACTTCCAAATAACTCTTACCTGAAGAATCTCTCAGCACACCTTCTTTGATCAATACCTGTTCGTATTCATCGATAATGGATTTGATGTCAATGCCTTGTTCCTGATAATTGGGATCATAACATTGCAAAATGATATCGTCAAGTTTAAGGGTTTGTTGCTTACAAGAAATACTTAATAGCACCAGCAAGCATAAAAATGAAACTTTGTATTTCATAATCCTCATATGTTACCTAACGGTTGAGTATGTGGCAACTCGCCGCAGCTGAGATGAACGACCAACACTTTGTTAACCACAGGTCTTATATTTCATTATTTTTATAGGAAACAAAGATCTAAAGCTCAATTAAAAAGCTTTACTAAACTATAGAAAATAATAGAATACAGAGTATTTTCTAATTGAATCAAACCGTATATGAATTCGTTTTTTATAAAAACCCTGTTGTTCATTTTCGTCCTATCCATGGTGAGTTGTAGATATAATTCTGGTAAAAGCCCGTCCCATTCACCCGTTTCTCCCCAATTAAGCCCGGAATCAGCTTCGATAATAAATAGTGCTAATGGTGAATTTAAAGCTTATGAGACAAAATCACCCGTGAAAATAGACGGTTTTAGTAAAGATTCAATTTGGGCAAGCATAGACTGGTATGGAATGAATTATAAATGGATTGGTGGATCCGTTGATTCTGTTGACTATCATGGAAAATTCAAATTAGCTTGGGATAGTCAATATTTATATGTTTTAGTTGAAGTCATTGATGAATATTTAAACCCGACACTAGGAAATGGCTTAGAAAATTATTGGAAAGGCGATTACGTCGAATTGTTTATTGATGAAGATAAATCTGGAGGGATCCACCAATATAATCACCAGGCCTTTGCTTATCACGTTTCTACTGAAGGTCATGCCATTGATAAAAGCATGTCTAAAGAAACCGTTTTTTTCGATGATCATGTAAAAGTTGAGAGATCACAAGAGGGAAATAAACATCTTTGGGAAATGGCCATCAGACTATACGATAATCAATTTGATGAAACCTCTACAGATAATATACCTGTTGAAATTGTAGCTCAAAAAAGCATCGGCTTTTCAATAGCTTATGGCGATAATGATGGGAACAACAGCCGTGAGAATTTTATGGGCTCAAAAAGGACACATGGAAATAATAATGATGAGGGCTATATAAATTCTGATGTCTTTGGCAGCATATTATTTATAGAATAAGGAAATAAAAACCGCCTGGTCTGCTTGTTTAGTCCGTGTTTATCGGTCCAGTATAATCGTCAGTTATGGGTAAAGATGCGTTAATTTTCGGTTTAGCACTGACATTAGCCGTTCCGACCAGCCCGACAGCTCCGTTCTGGCGGGGTGGATTCAGACGCAGTTGAATCCGCCGTAATTGCGGTTATGCATTGTTGTAAACAGTACTTTTATTTCCATTTTTTTATTAATTCAATCAGTCCGTTTTTAATTCCGTCATAAAAGTTTCCATTTTTAAATTCAGGAATTATAGTTAGGTCAATTACGTTTTTACAAATTTCGTCCGTCAAAATCAGTTCCGTTCCAGTTCCAGTTGCAATTCCATTATTTGAACTTGACAATTGTTATTAACTTTGAATTGTGAAGAATACTGTTGTAAACACTAACTTCGATAACAGACTTATCTACGCATACTATTTCACCATAAAGAATTTTGTCTGCTTTAAGGATTAATTCATTTAACAAAGGTGGAACATAATCAGCTTTGAAGGTGCTGATTGATAGGAGAATAAATAAGAATATCAAATTATTCATAATTGGTGCCAACGTTTGTGTATATGAGCCGTTTTAATGGCTTATATACATTGTTGTGCTTACGTTATCTCTTTAACTTCTTCTTAATAGTCTTTATCTAATTATTCTTTGTAATTGCATTAATTTCTGCAATGGTTATTTCACCAATAGCTTCTAATTGTTCATAATATCGTAACAAATTTGTGGCATTGGAATTTCTTTCATGTGCTCCGGTAAGACTCGGATGAAATAGCAATTCTGTGATTTCCATTTTATTCTTTGAAAAATATGCTTCTTTATTAGGAACTCTATCTAATCGAACTAATTGTTGCAAGATATTGTCATTGTAAGTAATTATTTGCAAATTTTCGATGGTATTGTTCAAGCTGGTTTCCTCTCTTAGAATCATACCTACAACATTATAATATTCATTTAACTTCTCCTCAAGATTTGTACTATGTAATTTCCTTATGAAACCAGAGTTTTTCAATGCTTCTATGCCACTCGTATTCGGGATAAAATCAAAATCCCTAAATACACGATAGCTATGCCGTATCATTCTATCAAACCCGATGAAGGTGAGCTCATCTTCACTTACAATGTCCATGAATCTTTTTGATCTCACAATGGATGAATCTCTCCATTCTTTGATCTCCTTCACGCTAGTCAAGTCCTCCTGTAAATTCTTTTTAATATTGCCCAGGTAGCTATGAAGTTCTTTAGTTTCCTGTTTGTTTGTATTCCAATTATTAATCTGTAGAGCTATTAAAATTCCCATAACCACAAGTACAATTTCTCCTATTGCATAAATCAGATACTTGCTGAATTTACCTGCCCGACTACCTTGGTCAGGCGGGTTTTCATTAAGTAGTTTTTGTCTAATTTTTCTAAAGAATTTTATCATTGGTTAATGGTTGGTCATAATAAAGCACAATAGTCTCGTATAACTGTCAGTTTTAATTGCGGTCATACATTGTTGTAGCACCTCATTTTTTATTTTTATAAAGTTCAATCGCTTTTAAGTATTTCATTCCGCCAGTCTTTGTTTGGTCGTTGATAAATCCATTCAATTCGGGATGATTTTTATCAACCCAATTCAAAAGTCCATCACGGTTTTTGACAAAAGTTGAATCGTTGAAAATCACATATTTTGTCGTCTCAATACTTGCAATTTTATCATCGTCAAAATAGATGATCTGTTCGGTGACAATTGGCTCTTTGTGAAGAAAAGAAATTCTTTTGTCCGTTTTTGAAACTTTAGCCTTTACAGTTCCATTTTCCTGTCCAATTTCGAGGATTTTGTAAGTCGGTTCAAATACTGAATCCCATTTTAGCCATTCCACATACTCTTTTTTGGAAAATGTCTGCTCATAGTCGTATTCGGTTTCCTTTGTCAGCAGGCTATCAGCCAGCAAGGTTTCGATTCCAGAAACATTTGATTTGTCAAGAACTTCATAGTAACTCCTGGCAATTTGCAATTTGTCAATTTCCCTTTTAGGATTTTTACAGGCAATAATGCCGATTGCTACACACAATATAAAAGCTATGAATTTATTCATTTTACGATTGGTTGGCCATAATGTCTACAACGGCTTCGGCTCTACCTTCCCATCATAGATGGTTCGGCAGACCAGTATGGTTTGGCCCCTGGAGGCACTAGCCTTGCGTTTTGTTTATTATCAGACCTAAAATAGCAAATAAACCCAGACCTCAGAGGGCGATACCCAACCGTACCGAACGGGTACGTTCGGGCGGTGAACCATAGGCGTTGTTATGTAGCGTTACATATGTTATAACTTTTTCTTTCAGCGATATCAATCACAAATATTTGATCCCAAGATAAACTATCAATTTCTAATGACTGTATACGATTAGTTGTTATGATACTGGAAAATTCCCAACCAGTATAGATTAGAAGTATGTTATGCTTGTAGCATTCTGGCCACTTTGATTTACTTTTTTCTTTATGATTAACTATCTCTTGGATTCTACCAAGTAGATTATTATTTCCATCTTTAAAAGTCAAATAAATACATGTTGAGTTGCCATTTATTTTATTGAATGAAATCCTTCTAACGCTTGTGGATGGATTTAATGCCTGTTCAGCTTCTTCAACCGCTTTAAGAACATCCATTACTTCATTATCAATTTTGGATTTGGCGATCTGGACTGGTATATATTCAACTATAATCTCTTGGTTGACCGGAAATTTTTTTACTAGCTCAATGGAAAGTTTAGAATGTAGAATGTTAAGGAATTCGTCTCTTTGTCTTTGATTAGAACCATTTGGATTATAATTCCAATCAAATT
>NZ_CEYNTP010000022.1:0-19656 GCF_982873095.1 Lentiprolixibacter sp.
TCAGGGTAACGGCGGCGTTCATTGCCCATTTCAACGGGTACTGATTCCTGTAGGTTGATATCACTGGAATCGACATCCGTATACCGTTTTCTGAATTTAAAGTGATCCTTAATGAGATTGTTAGCAATACGGAAAAACCAGGGCCGGAAAGGTGCTGTTTCCTTATAACCCCTTCTGTATTTATATATACGTTCAAAAGTATTCATCATGAGATCATTGCTCACATTCCTGTCACCAGAAGCCCGCAGGAAATAGGTAAAGAGCTGGGTCCGGTATCTCTCATACAATTCTCCCAGCGCTTCGGTGTCTCCTGCCTTCACATCGGCCATCAATATTTCGTCTGACTTCTGTTGCATCTATTTAATATACTTCCTTATTCACATTCCATTTCAAAAAAGCGCAAAAAAAAGCGGGACCCCATGGTCCCGCTAGTGCTAATTCGTCCTATTCACTACGGTTCCGGTACCGGAACTAATTCAAAATCCTGTTGTGTTTTATTTCCTGCGACAATAATAACATCTTCTGCAAGCTGGGTCTCATATCCGTCCAGTTGCACTTCAACATCGTAGGTGCCGGCAACTAACCCCATTACCATGTATTTACCTTCAGCGTCTGTGGCAGTGGTAGTATTCAAGGTATCTGCGGCAAAAATAGCAACCTGAGCGTCTGGAAGAACCATTTGGCTTTCATCCTCCATCGTGCTAAAGACCATACCGGCCAAGGTACCTGCTGTAGTAAGATTACTGGCTTTGATTACGGGTTTAAAATTGAAGCCATTAAATCCTTCTTTTCTGGGATTTCCTCGGGCAACAAAAGACCTGCTAACGTCAAAATCAAGCAGCAAATCTGCAGTGAGGCCACCGGCCACTACCAGGGGAGGGTCGATAAACACCTTGATCCCGGATTGTGATCCGCTGGGTACCTTCAGGTCAAAAGTTGTTCTGGTACTATCATTCAGTACCACATTAACCCCTTTCACATAGACCCGAAACATATCATATTCGCCCACAGGGACCTCCATATCCACCAGGTTTTCCGTAACTCCGTTAGTAAGATCCAGCAGGTTGATTTCTTTTTCCCCGTCAAAAAGGGTAATGAATGAATACTCATCATCGCCATCATCCATTTCGCTATCCATTTCGCTATCCATGTCGTCCTCATCGCTTGTATATCGCGCTTCAATCTTATAAAGGGTAACATTGGCTTCATCAATTAGGTCGAAAGGAAAAGGGGCATCTGTAAGTTGTACCCGCAATCTGCCAGTATCGCTGCTAGTGGTATCATCAGTACAGTTCCACAGGAACAGGCCAAACAGCACAAGTAAGAAAAGAGAAAATTTTGTTTTCATAAAGGGCTTTATTTAACAGTTAAGGTTTGAAGGCTATAAAGTATTGATATCATGTACTTTAAGAAGGGCAATTTCAACATATATCCCATTAAAATCAAAATTCAGGACCAATATTCGATGAACTGCATACCCGCTAAGAGGATTCCTTATTAATTCTTTTGATCAATTGAATGTAATACGTTATAACATTTAAGAATTTTTTCTAGTTTTAGTTCACCATGGCCAAACCAACCAAAGACCTGAAAAAGTTCGGAACCTTCGGAGGGGTATTTACCCCCACCCTGCTCACCATATTGGGGGTAATTATGTACCTGCGAATGGGATGGGTGGTAGGAAATGCCGGCTTGCTAGGAGCCTGGCTGATAATCGCTGTTTCATTTTTGATCACCCTTACCACCGCACTTTCCATGAGTGCCATCACCACTAATATCCGTATCGGTGCCGGGGGCGCCTATGCCATTATCTCCCAGGCGCTTGGGCTGGAGGTTGGCGGGAGTCTAGGTATCCCGCGCTATATATCTCAGGGACTGGCAGTAACCATGTATATTTTTGGTTTCCGGGAGGGTTGGCTGGGCATCTTTCCTGATCATAACCCTTTTCTTGTAGACATCATCGTTTTCGGGGTGCTGGTGACCATTGCCTACATCAGTGCAGACCTGGCCATAAAGACCCAATACCTTATTATGGGGGTGATCATCCTTTCCCTGATCTCCATCGTAATGGCGGCTTACTATGGTTCGATGTACCTGCCCACAGATGAAGCTCTGAAGTGGGGCACTTTTAAAGGGTCCCCTGAGAACAATTTTAGCGGAAGCACCTTCTGGCTGGTCTTTGCCGTATTTTTCCCGGCATCCACCGGCATCATGGCCGGAGCCAATATGTCTGGGGAATTAAAAGACCCGAGGAAAAGTATTCCTGTTGGAACGCTCTGGGCCATTGGGGTTAGCTTTGTTATTTATATTTTCATTGCGTTCTGGATCTCCAGGAGTGCCAGTGAGGCAGAATTGATTTCCAATTACAATATCCTTATAGACAAGGCCTATTTCGGGCCCCTTGTTATAGCAGGCATCCTTGGGGCGACCTTTTCTTCTGCACTCGCCTCAATGATAGGTTCTTCCAGGATTTTGTTCGCCATGGGAGAACACAGAGTGCTGCCCTACGGTAAATTCCTGGCAGGCACCAGTGCCAACGGACAACCCAGAAATGCGATGATCGTCACCGGGATCATGATCTTCCTGACCATGCTGCTTCGTGACCTGAATGCAGTGGCCCCTCTTGTTACCCTCTTTTTTCTTATCACCTATGCGATGATCAACATTGTGGTCATTATCGAGCAGAACCTTGGGCTGATCAGTTACCGGCCCATTTTTAAGGTGAACCGATGGATCCCCTGGGTGGGGCTGGTTTCTTCTGTCCTCGCTATGTTCATCATCAATCCCACCATCAGCCTGGCCTCTTTCAGTATTGTATTTGTGGTATATTGGTTCCTCTCGCGAGCCAACATTGAAACACCTTTTGAGGATGTCCGCTCAGGGCTCTTTGTGTCTTTTGCAGAATGGGCGGCAAAACATACCTGGGGTATGAAGAGCATGCAGCAAAGGGCCTGGAAACCCAACCTAATGGTGCCCATACGCGATATCAATGGGGCTAAGGGTAATTTTCAATTTCTGAGGAACATCGCCCGTCCTAAAGGGTCGATAAAACTCCTGGGCATAGAACCCTTTAAACCAGATAGCTCCCTGGTCAAAGAATTGGACACCCTATCTGAAGCCTTCCGTGAAAGGGGTGTATTTTCTTCATGGACGGTTATTCACAGCAACCATTTTGCAGAAGGGGTAAATTATGGTAACCAGGCCTTACGCGGGGCTTTTTTCCGGCCGAATATTGTTTTCCTTAACCTGCAGCAGCACGATGATTATGAAACGGAAATAAGGCCGGTGATAAGGGAGTGTATCCGGTTGGAAATAGGGGTTTTGCTATATTCAGCACATCCCACTGCCCTGTTAGGGAAAAGGAACATGATCAATGTATGGGTAAGTGATCGCAGCAATAACTGGAATCTGGGCTGGGATATCGGAAACCTCGACTTGTCCACCCTAATTGCCTATAAGCTCAAGCGCAACTGGCAGGCTACCATCCGGCTCATAATCGCCATTAAGGATCCTAAGGAAGAACAGAACGCGCGGGAGTTCCTCGACTCCCTGATCAGTCTTGCCCGTCTGCCACAAACCCTGACGGAAGTCCATGTAGCTGATTTCCGGGATGTGGTGGCAAGGGCTCCATCAGCTGATCTCAACATTTTTGGCATGGATGGAGACCTACGCTTTGAGTTTGTTCAGGAAATGACTGAAAAGACCAATAGTTCCTGCCTGTTTGTAAGGGACTCCGGCCACGAAAGTATTCTGGCCTGATCAAAAAGAAAAAGGACACGATGAGTGCCCTTTTCTCCTTTAGTATTATTTGTGTTTATTCCAGCCATTTCGAACTAACATAAGCACTGGAGCGGACTATTTTGCCATCATCATTGAAATCGTGAATATACAAGGCAGGCATCACGATTTTCTTGTCATCGGATTTCCTGGTTAAACGGATGTTCCACCAGCTCTGTACAGTTTTGCCATCTCTCAGGTCGTATTCCAGGTAATCGGGGTACCCAACAACATCGATACTGTTGATCTCAAAATCTTCCATCATTTTTCGATTTCGCTCCTTTACCTCTTCCAGCGTCATGGATTCTCCCCTTGGCATTTCAATTGAATTAAATCGTGCGTCTTCATCAAAAAAGCTATACGCGGTATCCAAATCTCCGTGCTCAAAGGCGTGCATCAATCGTCTCACGTGGTTGATATAATCATGATGGTTATAAATGGTGCCGTTCTTCCTGTCTTCAAAACTTTGCCCGATTTCCCAATAAATTCGCTCGTTATGATAGCTGATCATCAGGTCTATCTTGCCATCTTTGAATCGATACAAGCGGTGAATTGGGACATCTATTTTAACACCAGTAGTATTATGTACACCTTTTAAATGGTTCCAGGTCTGCACCCACACTTGCCCGTCTTTATATTCCAGGGCATCTGGGTAGGCTCCTGAAGTAGGTTCAATGCTCAGGTAGTCTACATTATTCTTCCAGAAATTCACCTGATTTTTAAATTGTTGTTTGTTGCTCCCCTTGGCATCCTTATTTGGACTGGAGCCGTTAAATGACTTGAAGTCATCGTGTAGATAACTGGCAACTTTGGCGCTATCCCCAGCCACAAAGGCTTGCAGCATAGCGTTAACAGTTTCGATCGCGGGATGTTCATTGAAGATCGTCCCATTTTTTTTTGATTGCCCGAGTGCAAGAACCGCACTAAACAGGCAGGCAATGAGAATTGTTTTTTTCATTTCAATTGGTTTTGGTTGATAACTCGATTGTTTGATATCCAAAAGGATACCTTTAAATTAGAGCCTCTCCCAACCAAATAACAAACAACCAGGGACAGAGACCTGCTAGAATTGTCCGAATACCGGCAATTTCTTTTCCGTGTTATTGTAGAAATAGGTATCGTCAGTCCAGAAATCCGGGAATTTATAGTAATCCCATAAGCGGGTCTGGGACTTAATTTTCCGCCGGCAATAATTCATACCCCTGTTTAATCCCTTTTTCCACTGCCGGCACACCTCTTTCCATCCACTGAGGTTTAGGCGCTCCTTTAAGGTAATGGTCAAAGAACTGCGCCATACGGATATTGAAATCTACACGGTTCTGGCGTTTAAGGGGCCAGTGCGGTTCCCCGTTATAGTTGAGGAACCAGGAAGGTTTGCCCAATCTCCTGAGGCTTACAAAAAACTCGATACCCTGATACCAGGGTACATGTCCGTCAGCATCATTATGCATGATGAGCAAGGGGGTATTGATCTTATCAATATTGAAGATCGGTGAATTTTCGACAAAACGGGCGGGATATTCCCAAGGGGTCCCCCCTATCCTGCTTTGCGTATGTTCATACTGGAACTGCCGACTCAGACCTGTCCACCAGCGGATCCCGCCGTAGGCACTTATCATATTAGGAACAGGCGCCCCAGCCTCTGCGGCCTTGAAAATATCAGTCTTAGTCACCAGGTAGGCAATCTGGTAACCTCCCCAGCTATGCCCCTGTACCCCAATGTTATCTTTATCCACATACCCTTTCTCGATCAGAGAAGTGACTCCGGGTATAACGCAGTTATAAGCACTCTCTCCAGGATACCCGATCCTGTAGTGCACATCAGGGTTGAAGATGAGGTAGCCGCGGCTGGCATAAAAAGGATAATTAATGGTTGACCTTCCCGGCGCCGGTGTACGGTGGCGATGCAGTCCGTCTGCGCTTTTTTCGTAGAAATTAACGATCATGGGATATTGTTTGTTCGGGTCAAAATTCTCTGGCTTGACTAACATCCCTTCCAATTCAATGCCGTCGAGAGAGGTCCAGCTAACCAATTCGATGGTTCCCCAATTGTATTCTTTTTGCTGGGGATTGGCAGTGCTGATCTTTACAGGCTTTTTGAAATTTAAGCCGGCGAGATGCAGGTCAGGGAACTCTATAAAAGACTCCCGGGTAAAAAGGACACGCTTGGCCTCCTTGGCCTTTTTGGGCGTATTAAACCGATAGGGGCCAGACAGCAAGGGTGTTAGCCGTTTCCGATTAAAATCATAGGCGGCATACCCACTGCTTTTGTCCGCTTCATTAAAGACAGATAAGAGCCATCGTTCCTGCGTATCAATAAAGCTTTCCTCCTCATCTAACCGGATATAACGGTATACCTTTCGATTTTCCCTGCCCCGGGTGAGTCGTTCAGATGCTCCAGTGTTCGGGTTAAAGGCCCATATATCATACCTATCATACAGCAGCAGTTGTTTGCCTTGCTTTGTCCATCCTGCTGTGCCATAAGGTGCGGGCGGACTTGGGGAATCGTGACGTTCGTTATAAAATAGTTGGCCCCTGGTAAGTTCCTTATATCGGTTTTCCGCAATGGAATAAGTAAACCAGGTGGTGTCTGTCCTGTGATAGCCATAGACAAATCCGGCTTCGGGGCTAAGGTCCACACGTCCTGCGATTTTAGACAGGACTTTGCTTTGCTTTCCGGTATTGAGGTCCACTACCGCGTAGTCCCTGGCCCTTCTTCCCGTCCACTGGGATTCCAGGGCATAGGGTTCACTGCTACTGGCCAGGGCAAAACCGGCGTTTCGCTCGCGGGTTAATTCCAGGTCTGGAAATGACGCGTTAGCCAATTGTATAACCTTTTTGTCCTTATTAAGATGGACCACAGAGGTGAAGGCCTTCACAGTATCGTTCTTTACCTGCATTTCCTGTACGGTATACAGGCGGGGCTCATCATAGGTCCAGACTTCCACATTGACGATTTCGTCATCTGTAAGCAAGGTATCCTTTAATACAGGCCGCCTGGCCAGGCCAAAATAGAGTTTGGTTTCATCCTTTGAGAACCGGATATCCTGGTAGGCGGACGGGTTTAACCCTTGTGTATTGGAAGCGCTGTCTGCCAGCTTCTCCGCCATATCCATCCCTTTCTGCCAATGAAATAGCACATTCGGACGAATCTGAACTTTAGTGGTATCTGTATCGGCAACAAATGCCAGGTGTTCCCCGGATTCACTTAGGCGCAATTGGGCGTATTTGGCTTTTTTGGCCTGATGCACTCCCGTCAATGCCCGGGTATCCAGGTCCAAAACATAAACCCCTGCATCGGCTTCATTATCCTCCCCGCTCGAAGAAAAGGCCAGTATGCGCCCTTTTCGGGCAAAGGTGTAGTCCGTTACAAATTTAAAGGTGTCCTGTTCCCCTGTAGCGAGTTCGTGCAAGAGCAGGTGGTATCCATTCTTCTTGCCCACTTTCTTTTGTTTCTTTTTCTCTTCCTTTGCAGTAGTATCCTTCAGCTTCTCGTTTTTAGGGAAGGCTTCCAACTGATAGGCGACATATCCGGACCAATCCTCAGGCACTTTCAGGGATTTAATTCTGGCAACCTTGTCCAGTTGGCCTGTTGCGATATGGTAAATTCCCAGGCTGTCCTTGGGTAGTTTATCTTTTTTTACCTTTCTGCGTTTCATCGCCAGCACACTGTCTTTCCATGCCTTTATAGTAAAAACTGCATATTGAGAATCTTGAGTAAATTTTCCATTCTGACCCCGGTCATATGAGAAGACAAGTCCGCCACGATCATTTTTTATCTTCAGAAAATGGTCTGCTTCCCCCCTTACCAGATCATACATCACGTATTTCCCATCCCGGGAGATGGTTTCGTTTTCAATAGTATTCCAGATATCGAAATCGGCGTGATCCAGTACTTTCTTCTGGGTGTATGATGCCGTGACAGAAAAAAGCAAGGCAATCGTGATAAAGGGTTTCATAAAGTGCTGTTTAGTTGATCGGTCGAAGATACCAAACCTCCCCTGAAATACCAATACCCGGATAGGCTTTAAAGGTAATGCCTATCTAATATAGCTGCCGGCGTTGATGTCAATGGTTGACCCTGTGGCATGGTCCATTTTACCGCTGCACATCAGGGCTACCAGGGGGGAAATGTCCTCGGGTTCTGTAAGCTCAGGCAGTGAAATTTCTTTGAGGACGCGTTCTTCACCATGGACCCTGATGAAATCTTCAGCCATTTCAGTGCGGGTAAATCCCGGGGCCACTACAAAGGATTTTATATTCTCTTTTCCGAAGGAACGGGCCACAGTCCGTGCAAGAGAAGTAAGCCCTCCCTTTGAGGCCGCATAAGCGAGATATTCCTGTGTTTCCCCTCGGAATGCCGCTCTGCTCCCAATATAGATAAACCTCCCTCCTCCTGTCTTCCTAAAATGCTCGATACCCATTTTGGTCATAATTCCAGCGGATTCGAGGTTTACATCCAATATTTTACGCCAGATCCTCAACCAGTTTTCGATATCCAGGTCCACTGGATGGGGTTGGAAAATACCGGCATTAAGGACAATGCTATCCAGGTTCCCTAAAGCCTTGTACACCTCCATCATCAAAGTGGTTGTTTCCTTTGCGCTTTCAAGGTTCGCCTGAAACAGGGAGGCGGTTTCAGGAAAATTGTCCTGCAATTTGCGGGCCTGTTTTTCACTGGAATTGTAATGCAAAGCTACCTGAGCTCCATAAGACAGTAATTCACGGGCAATTGCAGCGCCAATGCCCCTGGAGGCTCCGGTAACGAGTATTTTTTGTCCTTTTAGGTCCATGGTTTGTGTATTTCTAAATAGTATACTTTCTACAGCATAACAAGATACGGCAATGGAGGGGATGTTGTGGCATGGGTATAAAAAAACTGAGTAGGGCCATAACACTCAGCTTAGCAAACCCTACTCAGTCCTTGGATCGGCTGGTTGTAACGTGAGGTCTTATACCAGTTCCTCTTCTTTCTTTTTGGTTTCCCAGTACTTGTCTATCAGTTCCGGAACTTTTTCGAACGCAGCGGCCAATCCGTGGGCTTTCCCTGCTTCGAGGAATGAAATTTCTTCTCCTTTTGTTACGAGGAAGCCAAGGGGTTCTATACCCATACCTGCTCCTGCTCCCAATCCTTCACCTTTACGGCTTTTGGCTTCAGTGCCTTCTCCGCCCCCGGATCCAAATCCCATACCCACTTTGATAACGGGTACACATTTAAAGGCACCCAGTTCAAAAGGCTCTCCAATAACGGTTTCTGTTTTTGCTTCGGACTTCATAAAATCAGTAATCCGGGTCAATAATTCTTCAAAATGTAATTCCATGATAATATTTTATGGGTTAATAAATGCTTTAATAATATATATCGGTCTGTTTTCAACCTGTAAAAGCAATCGGTTCCTGTCCTGAAAGTTCACCCTGAAATTACCCGCGTAATGGTTCAAAAATGCAAATACGGGATATAAGCGTGCATTTTGAATACAATCTCCTGTATCCACATCCACTTCGAGGCGTTTTAGACGAAATGAGTGCAAAAGGCGCCGTCCTATGTTAGTGTATTTCACCCATTTAGCCCGATCCAAATGGAAGGTTCTTTTCTTTGGCTCCTTTTCCCCGGGTTTTTCAGCTTTCTTTTTAGTCTTTTTCTTCCGTAGCGGATAAAAATAGAAATGGGAAAACAAGGCGTCCAGGCGAATCCTAATTAATTCCTGCTTATCACCTTCTATACTTGCCTTTGCTAGGCCTCTAATTTGTACATAATAAGCGTTATTGTCTGTATCTATGTACAAAACAAGGGGAACAAACAAGAGGTAAAGCAATATAACAAGCAGCGCTATCGCGATACTCCAGCCCATGCTTTTCAAATTTTATGCAAAGGAACTGTAGGATAGATGTGAAGACAATGATCTGGGTCATGCCACTCCATAATTAATAAAAAAGTAACATAATTTGCTACTTTGGGAAGCTGATCTGGCCAAACCTGGTTTCATAGAGCGGATGTTGAAGAACCACAGACTGCATGAAATAAAGCGACATATCCTATTTTTGCATTAAAATTATTAGGTATGAATCCCGAGTCCAAGCATTGGTTGTTTGATTACTTTACCGAGTTAGGGGTATCAGAAAGCGCGGCAACCTATTTGAACCTTGCTGTTTTGCTACTGGCCACTATCCTACTGGCCGTGTTCGTAGACTTCGTACTGTGGCGGGTGCTGAGGATTGTTTCGGTGCGAATGGCTCGCAGGACCAAAACCAATTTTGACGACATCCTGATCACAAATCGGGTACCCCGTAAATTGGCACATGTTGTGCCCTTGCTTTTGATCCATGAGCTGGTATCCTGGGTGTTCTTTGATTTTCCCTACGCCCGTGCAATAGCGCTCAAAGTGGTGATGATCCTTGGCGTGCTGCTGATCATTTCAATTACAAAACGCCTGCTATTGAGTGTTCGGGATTACCTGAAAGGCCTGCCACGCTATAGCGATAAACCTATTGACAGCTTTATTCAGGTATTTATGATTTTCGCGTCGATAGCGGGGATCATGACCATTTTTGCCATTATCACAGAGACCACCATATGGAAATTTTTCACTGCCCTTGGGGCAGCTTCTGCTGTAATACTGTTAATTTTCAAAGATTCCATATTGGGCCTGGTAGCCAGCATACAGGTGAGCGCAAATGATATGGTACGCATCGGGGATTGGATCACCTTTGAAAAATATGGTGCGGACGGGGATGTTATCGAAATCAACCTGGCCACAGTTAAGGTACAGAACTGGGATAAAACCATTACTACTATCCCTACCTATGCCCTGATATCAGATTCTTTTAAAAATTGGAGGGGTATGCAGCAAAGCGGAGGAAGGCGAATCAAGCGAGCATTGATCCTGAAGCAGGAATCCATTCATTTCCTGAGTGAAGAACAGGTGGAGGCCTTAAAGAAAATCGATTTGATCCGAAATTACCTGACTGACCGCAGTAAAAAAATAGAGCAGTACAACCTGGACAATAAGTTCAACAGGGAATTACGGGTCAATGGCCGTAACCTTACCAATATTGGGGTTTTCAGAAAATATGTGGAAACCTATCTGGATAACCATTCCGCAGTGAACAAGGATATGACCATGATGACCCGTCAGCTGGCGCCAACTCCACAGGGCATACCTTTGGAAATTTATGTGTTCAGTAAGGATAAAAGGTGGCAGAATTACGAGTTCATCATGGCCGATATCTTTGACCACCTGATCTCAGCAGTTCCTTATTTTGAACTTGAGATTTTTGAATTGCCTTCTTCGCTGCCGTCCTTGCCAGTAAACGCCGAGAAGAAACAGGGCTCTTAAACCAGGGGACGACCCTTTAAGCGCTTTTCTACTTTTTGCTTAAGTGCTGTTAATCGTTTCATGAGGTCCATAAGATCATTATCCTGTGTTTCCTTATAGACTTCGTTAATGGAAAGTATGAGTTCTTTTGCCTCTCTGCTGGCTTTTATTCGATCACTTGTGGTCAATCTAGACCACTTACGGTTTTCAAAACGTTCTGCTCTTTCAAGTAGATGTTTCATAGTGAGATTTGAAATTTTGCTCCAATATAACTATCCGCTTTTATTCATGGGGGATATTTAACTAAAGTTTAATTTTTTATTGCTGCAGGCTGTAGTACGTATTTTAGGGGGATTAAGTGCTTACCGCTTCAGCAAAAGGGACCTTTCTTTTTAAAAGTGCTGCTTAAAGAATTGCTGGGCATTGCCCCCCATTATGCGGGCAACTATCTCATCTGCATTTATTTGGTTTTCAGGGTTGTTCCAACTGGAATTTTGCATGTAATTATAGGCATGCCGCTCCAGAAAATCAGCAAGGAAAGGCAATTCTTCTGCTGTCCAGAAGCCGTTGAGAGAATCAATGATCCCATCAAAATCAGAACCGATGCCTATGCAGTCCCAGGCAAACATGTTATTAGCATCAAGGATGGTTGCGATATGTGCAATCTGGTTCCAGAGCAAGGCTGATCGGTAATGCATGATCTTATTCCTTCTGGCAGATTTCTTGGTTTTTTTCAAGGTATCGGGATGGGCGATACGCCTTTCATCCAGTTGTAACCCAATTATGCCTTTGCTCCTGGCAATCCTGATAATTTCATCATCGTAAAAGTTGATCTCAACCGGATTTAATTTTTCCCCGGTTTCCGGGAACTGCAAATTTGGTTCTCGACGTGATTTGCGTCCATTGCAGGCCCCGTGACTAACAATTACGGGAATGCGCCTGAATAAGGGATCACCTGAATCAAGCAGGGCATAATATTCCTGTCGGGATCTGGGACTCATATGCTTGATGTCCACATGGATACGCTTTCCATCTGTGTTATCCAGTAGTCGCCTGAGCACGGTACGTCCCAGAGGGGTAAATCCATCTCCCATGCCTTCAGATTGATCCGCGTATTTAAGGATTATCCCGGTCAGGCTCTCGGCATGGCCACAGAGATGGTTCCAGAAATGATGGGCAAGGGTAACAAAAAACGGACGGTACTCCCAATTACGGATCTTTTCCAGGTTCGCCAGCACCTCGGTTTCACTATGGGGCTTCCGCAGACCGGTATTGAGTACATGCAGCCCTTCGATACTAAGCACCACACATATGGTCTGTACGTCTGGGGCAGCGATTATTTCCTCCCGGATATCACAGATTTCCTGATAATTCCTCACCAGTTTGTACCGAAATTTACCTTCGGGCAAGCGGAATACCTTACCATCCAGTTGTTCGTAGAAATGGTACTGATCCTGAAGATCTTCATAATAGTCCTGTATGCCCTGAATGAAATCGATCCGTTTCTTCCCTATACCCAGGGCAAAATTAGCGGCCAGGTCCAGGATGAGTTCATTCTTCATCTTATTGCGCACAAACCATTTCTCCAGTGGATACAGGGAGACACATACAATGCCAACGCCCCCCTTGGCCAGGCTTGTGAAATTGGACTGGGAAAACTTGGTCAGGCCGGTTGTATAGTTCAGCAGTTTGTCGAGAAGTGAAGGGGGATCGTAGTACCACAGGTTGCGTTTACTGCTCCTGCGTTTGCCCTGGATTCCGGGAGGTTGGTAATTAAAACTCTTACCAAAGGGTTTTAAAGCCGGGTGGCAATGCAGGTCTACATAAAAATCTTCCGGATTCATATACGGTTTATAAAAAAAGGCTGCCAGATCATTGGGAAATGGCAGCCCAAATCTTATCAGAACGTGCTGTTATTCACTAACCAGTTCCTTCTGTACATTCCTGGGAACAGCCTGGAAGGATGAGAAGGCAGAGATAAAGGTACCTTTCCCCTGGGTAAGGGACCTAAGGTTGGTGGAATATCCGGCCAATTCTGCCTGGGGCACATTACACTTAAGGATCTGGAAATGATCCTCGCTATCTATTCCCTGAATTATTGAACGTCTTGATTGAAGATCCGTCATCACGTTACCCACCATTTCTTCAGGTACTTTAACGGTCAACTCCTGAATAGGTTCAAGGAGCTTAGGCTTGGCATTCAAAAAGGCTTCCTTAAATGCCTGGGCCCCGGCGATCTTAAAGGATATATCGTTGGAGTCCACCGAGTGCATTTTCCCGTCGTACACCATAACCCTTACATCCCGGATATACGAACCGGTTAACGGGCCTGATTCCATTACCTCGAGAATTCCCTTTTTGATCGAGGGCAGGTAGCGGAGGTCTATTACCCCTCCTACAATACAATTGTAGAAGACAAGTTTTCCCCCCCAGGGCAGATCCACTTCTTCCTTTCCCCGGATACTAAACCCTTCCGGCTCTGGCATCCCTTCGTACCATGGCTCAATCTTGAGGTGTACCTCTCCAAATTGTCCGGCGCCACCCGACTGTTTCTTATGCCTGTAATTGGCCGTGGAAGAACGTTGAATGGTTTCCCGGTAGGCAATCTTCGGATCTTTGAATTCCGCTTCAACGCCGTAGATGTTTTTGAGTGTCCAGTCTATGGTTGCGAGGTGTAATTCACCCTGGCAACCAATGATCAGTTGTTTGAGTTCATTAGAAAACTCCATTTCCACGGTAGGATCCTGACTGTGGATCTTTCTGAGGGCATCGTTT
Organism: Lentiprolixibacter sp.; assembly: GCF_982873095.1. Taxonomy (NCBI): domain Bacteria; kingdom Pseudomonadati; phylum Bacteroidota; class Flavobacteriia; order Flavobacteriales; family Flavobacteriaceae; genus Lentiprolixibacter; species Lentiprolixibacter sp. Next base: position 13,869 of record NZ_CEYNTP010000022.1, read on the forward strand.
AGTTTTTCTTCGTCTTTCTGGTTGACAGCATTGACAGCCTTTTTTGTCCTGGATTGCGGATACTTTATGGGTTTTATGGTAATGGGCTTATTAGGTTCGTGCAAGGTGTCATTGGTCTCTGTATATTTTAACTTCAAGGTAGCACCTATATCCCCTACCTCGAGTTTGGAAACCGGTTCCCGTTTCTTCCCATCCATAATAAAGAGCTGGTTGAGTACCTCCGTCTCTCCATTACGGGAATTTACCAGTTTATCGTTCACGTTTACCTCCCCGGATTTCACTTTAAAGAAGGTGATCTGGCCCAAACTGGGCTGGAAAACGGTCTTGAAAATAAAAAGAGCGGTAGGTGCATCGGATTCCCTGATTAGCACTTCCCCCTCTACTGTTTGTTCAGGCCTAAGGTCAGCTGCGGCCGGAGCCACATTGTCAATAAAGCCCATCAGTCTACCGCTTCCCATGTCCTTAAGGGCTGAAACACAGAATACCGGGAATAAGTCATGGTTCAGCATCCCTGCTTTTATCCCCTGCCGCATCTCATTTTCATTGAGGGTTCCCTTGTCAAAAAAGAGTTCCATCAATTCCTCGTCGTTTTCTGCTGCTTTCTCCACCAGTTCATTGTGCAGTTGGTCTGCCAAGGCCTTCTGATCTTCTGGGATTTCCAGTTTTTCAGGCTTGCCCCCTTCAGGGCCAAACTTGTAGCACTTCATTTTCAAAACATCAATGATACACTGAGCGCCATCCATTACCAGCGGATATTGCACCAGGGCCATGTTATTGCCCACCAGGCTTTTGATGCTTTTCACACTTTCTTCCCAATTGGCATTCATGTGATCTATCTGGTTAACAACAAAAAGGGTGGGTTTGTGATAGGCGTCTATGTAGTTCCAGATGATTTCCGTTCCCACTTCCACGCCGTTCTGCGCATTGAGGACCACAGCTATGGTATCGGCCACCCTTATAGAGGAAATAATTTCACCCACGTAGTCATCGAGACCGGGAGTGTCGATTATGTTGATCTTGTAATTTCTCCACTCCGTATGCAAAGGAGTTGCAAAGACCGAAGTGCCCCGTTCGTGTTCTATTTCATGGTAATCCGAAACCGTATTCTTGTTTTCTACCGTCCCCCGACGGCTGATTAGGCCTGCTTCGAATAACATGGTTTCGGCCAGGGTGGTTTTACCACTATTGTGTGCACCAACAAAGACCACATTCTTTATGTGTTTATCATCGTATACTTTCATGAGTTAGAGTTTTCAGTTTGTTTGTAAATCTAAAGAGGCATAGTCTTCTAAAATACGATATTTGTCAGTTTTTTGGAAATAATCCGCAAAGCATTTTCACCCCCTAATTTCTGTAGCTGAACAGCGTCTTTAAGAAGAAGAATTACCCGATGAATCTTTCTTAAGTGCGAAACTACTTCCCTATTCATTTTTATATATCACCTATAAAACAATGATATACAATGATATAAGGGTTATTCCTAATATGATAATTGTTAAAAATTGCATAAAACGGTACTATTTTATGCAAGGTACTGTAACAAAAACACTAATGAGGCGTCTATTAGGTGTAAGTCGATAAGAAAACAAGGTGTATCATCCGATTGAAAACAACCAACTCTCAGGAAAAATAGACCGGAAACGACAAAAAAATAAAGTGTTAACTATAAAATATCAGAACATGAGACTTTTTGCTAAACCAACCCCAACAGAATCAAGACGATTTAGTTCCTTTTCTAGCTTTAAAGACAGCAAGCGCGTGAAGTGGACAGAAGTGAGACATTACGTTCACTAAATCATCAATCATCAATCAAAAAACAACAGCCATGAAAGCATTATTGAAAAAAACTCCGACCGAATCCAGGCGATTCAGCTACTTTTCAAATTTCAGAAACAGTAAGCGTGTAAAATGGACAGAAGTAAGGCATTACGTGCACTAGGCAAGGATGCCCTGTACAACCAACAAAAGCAAAAACATGAAAAACAATAGCAAGCAACTACCAACCACCTCAAAACGGTTTTCTTACTTTTCAAGTTTTAAGGACAGTAAAAGGGTGCATTGGACAGCCAACAGAAATTACCTGTACTAGTTTTGTACAAGCCGTGACCAGAGAAATCAGACCGTGATTGAGAAAGGCAACTTAGTGTTGCCTTTTTTTTATTCCCGTTTCCTGGGACAAACCTGAATTTGGGTAAAAAAACACCCCCTCCGGCATATGGAGGGGGGTGTCTTTGTACTTGTTATATAAGGCTAGTCGCCCAGCGTCACATCTTCGGTTGCACCATTCGGATAAATAATGGTGGCTATGTTATCACAGCTGCCATTTCCGAAATCAACAGTAACCTGCAATCCGTTTTTACTTACCTCCATGGTGCCGGTAGTCAGGTAACCACAGCTCAGGTTTCCTTCCAGCGCAGAGGTGATAGTAACCGCATATACATCGTCATCCACTTGTAATTCCCAGGAACCGCTTATACTGTATGTGCTGGTTTCCAAGCTATCTCCTAAGGTTAGTGTGAACACCCTGCTTCCATTTTCGGAAATAATAGTTCCATCTGCAAACTCAGCCGTCATCTCGCTGGTCACTGAAAAAGATATGGAATTCTGGGTGGGATCTCCTATAATGGTGAACGAACGCGTTCCATTCAATTTTACATCCCCTACATAGAAATCAACATAGGTGGCGGTAAAAGCAGCTGTCCCAGGTTCTGTATCATATACAACAGTAACTGTTCCATTGGCATTATCGGTACCGTTTAGTACACAATTGTTGAACACCGCCGTAAATCCGGTTTCCGTATAGGTTACCTCATAGCAGTCGGGGGCATTTCTGCCCGACTGAGCGTTGCCAGAGGCATACAAATCAGCAAGTACGCTATCTGCGGAAGCGGAAACTTCATCCGCTTCCAGGATGGTCCTGAGTTCAGCCTGTGTGAATTCTTCACCATTTAAGGGGTTGTCCTGATCTTCACTACAGCTGGTCACAAAAAGACCCAGAGCAAACAAAAAGATCAATGGATTAAATCGAAGAAACTTTTTCATATAAATATTTTGAGGGATTTATGTCCTATTAACGATTGCATGCTGCTTTTAGTGCACAAAAGAGTAAGTTTAACTGTACGGAACCCATACCTTATAACCTTCCCATTTTGTTACGGTCCTTCTTTCTTGCGAACAAAAGGGACAAAACGCACAGCCATCAGGTTCCTGCGTTTGATTTTACCGGCCTTTTTTTCCAGCAACACCAGTTGACGGATACCACGGTGCGGTCCGACTGGAATTATCATCTTTCCCCCATCGGCCAGTTGCTCGACCAAGGGGTCCGGAATGGTTTCTGCCCCGGCAGTGACAATAATAGCGTCAAAAGGCGCTTTTCCCTTCCAGCCGTGGTAGCCATCCCCAATGCGCACTTCCACATTTTTATAGCCCAGTTTTTTCAGTTGGTTGCGTGCCCGCTTCCCGAGTACCTCCACAATTTCTATGGTATACACCGAATCCACGATCTCAGCAAGTACCGCGGCCTGATAGCCGGAACCCGTTCCCACTTCCAATACCCGGTCAGACTTTTTCAGTCGAGCTGCCTGAGTCATGTAAGCAACGATGTAGGGTTGTGAGATGGTCTGCCCCTCCCCTATTGGTAAGGGCCTGTCTGAGTAGGCATAGGGCTTCATTTCCTCAGGTACAAAAGCATGCCTGGGTACTTTTAACATGGCATCAAGCGTAGCTTTCTGATAAATGTCCCTGCCCCTGAGTTGCCTTTCCACCATAGCCGCCCTCATTTCCTGGTAGTCGACCTGTGCAAGGAGGTTGTTGCAGAATAGTGCTAAGACAAGTAAAAGGAGGCGAAGTAACATGCTGCTTAGGTTTTAATTACGAGCAAAAATTAGCAGCATTCTGCTGTTTTCCAATGATCCCGGTCAGTTGGATAGAACGCAGATCATTCTCTTTCAAACTCTATGTCTGGTTTTCAAAGACGTCTGTTTATGATGTGCAGATTTAATTTTTTTGTGCGATCAACATCCAGATTTCTTTGTCACGTTCCTCTTCCCAATAACCCATATCATCAATTTCAGTGATCAGGGTAAAACCAGCCGTCTCCAGTTCCTGTTTAACAAATTTACTGGAAAGGGTATGGGAGATAACCTGTTCTTCCCTGCTTTTATTGCGGGCGTGATCTTTTAGCTTTTCCAGGATAACGATACGGCCGCCAGACTTCAAAGAAGCGTTCAGGTATTGCAGAAACACCTCATATGCCCGTATTTCGTGATAGGTGTCCATGACAAAAACAACATCTAATTTCGCAGAAGGAAGATGCGGGTTGTCATAATCCCCCAGGACGGTTTGAATTTGGAGTAGTTTACGTTCCCGCGCATTTTTTTTCAGGGTCTTTAAACGGTCTTCCCGGACGTCAACCGCATACACCTTACCGTTCACACCTACGGCTTCTGCGAGGCGCATGCTGAGATAGCCTTCGTGGCATCCTACATCAGCTACTATATCCCCGAGTCTTACACCAGCCAGACTCAAGATGCGTTCCACATCCATCCATTCGTCCCTGTAGTCCCAATCTGCAGCGGTATACTGGGCATTGCCACACAAGACGACAAGCATACTACACAGGGCGATCCTGTATTTAAAACCATACATGCAAACAAGTTACAAAGAAGGCTTGTATCCCTGCCTTAAAAATATCACAATTACTTTCTCACTATTGGTAATTTGATATGCGAGGGATATTCCTTAGAATGGTGGATCTTATTGTGTGCCACCACTCCTTCCTTTTCGTCGTAATTCCTGCCCCCCGTATTCAGGTTACGGGCAAACCTGGGGAAGTTACTGCTAGACACCTCGATCCTGATCCTGTGGCCTTTTGCAAAGTAATTACTGGTAGACATAGGGGTGAGTTTTATTTCGTACACCTTGCCTTCTTCCATAAAGACCTCCTTGTCATACCCTTCACGGTAGCGCGCCCGCTGTATGGTCTCATCCAGGTTGTAGGCCCTTCCGTCCGGGTAGACATCAATAAGCTTGATGGTAAAATCAGTGTCCCTGGCATCAGAGGAAACATAAAGGGTAGATTCAATAAATCCGGATACTTCCACTCCTTCTTCCAAAGGGTCTGAGGTATACACCAGAATATCATTTCGCGTTTCCATAGCCTGTTGGTCAAATGCACCTCCCTTTACCGCATTTCCCGTACAACAGACGTTGCCACCGTACGAGGTGACCGGGTTCATAGGATCATAGGTATAACTGTCTGGCTTGTCTGTTTCCAAAGGTGAAGGCGATAATTTACCATCCCCGTATAGGCTGTTTGCATAACCTTCACTGGCAAGGTACATAGTTGTGGGCACCACCCCCTCTGGCGGCCAGGTTTCTGCGGCCTGCCATTTATTCATCCCCATGGTATAGTATTGCACCCTGGGTGTCCTGGCCTTAAAGTCGTTCTCTTCCCCTTTCAGCCAGAGATCGAACCACGCATAGATCTGTTCGTCATAATTGAGCCGGGCATCGCCTACATTGCGCTCCCCAACAATAGTGTTTTCAGTAGCCCTGGTGTAAGCACAATGTAATGTTGGTGCGATAACGAGGTACTGATTATCCCTTACAGCCGGGTCCTTAGCATTGTTGCGGACATGATTGAACAGTGCCAGGTTGGGGCTGATAGATACATCATACCAGGAAGCAAACCAAAAACTGGGCACCGGGATTTCCATATTGTCATGATACAGCCCTCCCTTATACCAGTCCTCATGATTTGGGGTGCGGCGTACCATCTTGTCAAATA
>NZ_CEYNTP010000023.1:0-18938 GCF_982873095.1 Lentiprolixibacter sp.
TTTCTACATAACTCCCGGAATTTTCAGTTACTACACTGAGGTCCTCGTTAAAGGTCAGGGTAATGATATAGCATTGCTGCGCGGTAAGAAAATCCAGAATCTCCTTGCCAAATTCTTCATCCGTAGTCGCATTGTTTTCATCGATCTGGAGAGCTGTCAGATCCCATGTGCCAAGAATAGCTGAGGGATTGGCTGCACCATCTTCTTTGTCTGACGAGCAAGAGAAGAGCATTCCGGCAGTAATCATTGTTAAAACAAACTTTCGTAGCATTTTTGCGTTTTTTATTGGGTTTGTAATGATCCAAACGAAAATCAGGCGCTAATAGTATGTTATTGGGCGTTCTTTTAGATCTATATCTTAGGTTTGAATGAGTAACTAATCAGCAATAAAATAGTTCTAAACTCCTAAAAGGTACCTCTGAAATAACAAATGAAAAAAGTAAAAATTATGAGAAACAACCGTTTGTATTTCAACTTAATAATTGTACATTTGCAGCCCGTTTATCGGGATATACGTGTTTAATTAATAAATGAAGAGTAGTGGATACGCTTAGCTACAAGACAATTTCTGCCAATAAAGCCACAGTGGACAAGCAGTGGGTATTGGTAGATGCTGAAGGACAATCCCTGGGAAGGCTTGCCTCCAAGGTGGCGAAATTACTGCGAGGTAAATACAAGCCCAATTTTACCCCCCATGTGGATTGCGGGGATAATGTGGTAGTTATCAACGCTGATAAAATCGTCCTTACAGGAAACAAATGGAACGATAAGACCTATATCAGACACACAGGTTACCCTGGTGGACAAAGGTCCCGCACTGCACAGGAATTGTTTGACAAACATCCCGAGCGCCTGGTTGAGAAAGCGGTGAAAGGCATGCTTCCAAAAAACAGGCTGGGAGCGGATTTATTCCGTAACCTCAGGGTTTATGTGGGAACAGAACATAATCAGGAAGCCCAAAAACCAAAGGCAATTAACCTTAACGACCTTAAATAATGGAGGTAATACATAAAATAGGAAGAAGAAAAACTGCAGTTGCACGTGTCTACCTTTCAAAAGGTAAAGGAAACATTACGGTTAACAAGCGTGACCTCAATGATTATTTCACCACTGCCACCCTTCAGTATAAGGTAAAGCAACCTTTCAGCCTTACCAACCTGGATGGAAATTACGACGTGAAGGTGAACGTTTACGGTGGAGGTATCACCGGTCAGGCTGAAGCCGTTAGGCTAGCCCTTTCCCGCGCTCTTTGTGAAGTGGATGAGGAAAACAGGCAAACCCTGAAGCCAGAAGGCCTGCTCACCCGTGACCCTCGAATGGTAGAAAGGAAGAAATACGGCCAAAAGAAAGCCCGTAAGAAATTCCAGTTCTCCAAGCGATAATTTACGCCATCTCCTGCCTGGCGAAAATGCAGGAACAAGTTCATTGATAGTCTTAGTAAAAAGACAACCCGTCCTTCCCTGACTACAGCAATTGCTTATTGTTAGTAGCAGGACAGGACACTTTAGTTTAGCATCTAAATGCAGGAGGCGGGCTTTACTGCCTACCACTCTTGCATTGCTAATGAATTAAGAACGTAAACTAATTTTAACATGGCAAATAAAGCTGAAGTAAAAGACCTCCTGGAGGCAGGCGTCCATTTTGGACACCTTACCCGAAAATGGAACCCCAACATGGCTCCCTACATCTACATGGAGCGCAATGGGATTCACGTAATCAACCTGTACAAAACCGTTGCAAAACTGGAAGAAGCCAATGAGGCTTTAAAGAAAATTGCAGCTTCTGGCCGTAAGATCTTGTTCGTAGCGACCAAGAAACAGGCCAAGGATATTGTGGCCAATAAAGTTTCGGCCATCAATATGCCCTACATCACGGAAAGGTGGCCTGGGGGAATGCTGACCAACTTCGTGACGATCAGGAAAGCGGTTAAGAAAATGGCTTCCATCGACCGTATGAAAAAAGACGGAACCTTCAATACCCTTTCTAAAAAAGAAAGGCTTCAGGTAGACCGTCTGAGGTCTAAACTGGAAAAGAACCTGGGTTCAATTGCGGACATGACCCGTTTGCCCGGCGCCATTTTTGTAGTTGATGTGATGCGCGAGCACATCGCCGTTAAAGAGGCACAGAAACTGAATATCCCCATCTTTGCCATGGTGGATACCAATTGTGACCCCCGACCCATCAATTACGTAATTCCTTCTAATGACGACGCTTCGAAATCCATTGACCTGATCATGGAATCTGTGACTTCTGCAGTTGCTGAAGGCCTCGCCGAGCGTAAGGCAGAAAAACAGGCTGATGCAGAAGGTGCAGCTGAACAAACTGCCGCTAAGGCGGAAACTCCAGCTAAGAAAACCGAAGCCAAAGAAACTGTAAAAGAGACGAAAGAGACTGTTGAAGCAGCGCCTGTTGCCGAGGCACCAAAGGTTAAGGAAGAAGCTCCTGTTGAAGAAAAAAAGAAAGCTGCTCCTAAAAAGGAAGCTGCGAAGGCCGATGACCTTACCAAAATAGAGGGTATCGGACCAAAAGGGGCTGAGGCATTGGTAAATGCGGGAATCGACACTTTTGATAAATTGTCGAAGTCCAAACCCGAAGCCATTAAGGACATCCTTACTGAAGCCAGCTCAAGGATGGCGCATCTCGACCCTACCTCCTGGCCGAAACAGGCGAAAATGGCTGCTGACGGAGATTGGGATAAACTAAAAGACTGGCAGGATAAAGCCAAAGCAGGTGTTGAATAAGCCTGGCTTGTCATCACTATTATACTATTAAAGAAAAAAGAATATTGGAAATGGTTAAAATTACCGCCGCAGAGGTAAACAAGTTGAGAAAATCAACCGGTGCAGGCATGATGGACTGCAAGAATGCACTGGTAGAAGCAGAAGGGGATTTTGATAAAGCCATTGAGATCCTCAGGAAAAAAGGACAAAAAGTAGCTGCCAAACGGGCCGACAGGGATTCCTCAGAAGGTGCTGCTATTGCGAAGGTCAGTGATGACCGAACTAACGGTGTTATTATATCACTGAATTGTGAAACAGATTTCGTTGCCAAGAACGAGAGTTTCGTTACCCTGGCGAAAGAACTGGCTGAACTGGCCCTTAACTTCGATTCAAAAGAGGAGTTCATGAAGGCCAACTTCAACGGTCTTTCCGTTGAGGAAAAGCTGATTGAGCAAACGGGTGTAATTGGTGAAAAGATCGAAATTGGCGGATATAAAAAACTGAGTGCCCCATTTGTTGGGTCATACATCCACGCAGGAAACAAAATAGCTACCCTTGTAGGGCTTTCTGCATCCGTGGAAGGTTCCGCCGTAGCAGCCAAAGATGTTGCTATGCAGGCAGCCGCTATGAATCCTGTAGCCCTAAACGAGGAAGGTGTTGAGCAAAGCGTAATCGAAAAGGAGATCGAGATTGCTAAAGATCAACTCAGGCAGGAAGGAAAACCAGAAGCCATGCTGGATAAAATTGCCCAGGGGAAACTGAAAAGGTTCTTTAAGGACAATACCCTCGTTAACCAGGATTTCATAAAAGACAGCAAGAAAAGTGTTGCCCAATATGTAAAATCTGTTGATGCTTCCCTGGAAATCACAGGATTTGAAAGGGTCGCATTGGGGTCCTAACTAAACCTCAGTACAAGAATAAAGACCGCTTCCCACAGGAAGCGGTTTTTTTGTTTATTCCCAGTCCCCCTCTTCCAGTTCGAATAAATCATTGACCGGGACCTGAAAAATTTCAGAAAGTTTCAGAGCCAATATGGTAGACGGAGCATATTTACCCAGCTCAATAGCATTAATGGTCTGCCGGCTCACCTGCACCCTGTTGGCCAAATCAGCCTGGGTAATCCCTGTCCTTGCCCTGTTGAGTTTAATTGTATTCTTCACGGCCCGTTGTTTTTCTCAGTTTGTAAATGACCAGGTTAAACCGGATAATGAATAGGAAAAGGATAGTAAACATGTTGAAGACCATGACCCAGTAAAAGGTAAGGTCATAGAACAGCAGAAAAGCCAGGATCAGGATACCATAGTTCCAGTAGGTGGCCCAAACCAGTGATTCCAGTCGGATCTTGGTAATCAACTCGTCCTCGTCCTTTTCCCTGGAAAAGGCCACAAGCAAGCCGCTGAGGATAACCAGAATCCCGAGTATTTCATTCAGGATATTGTTTTCAGTGAATCCCACCAGCTTTTCCACCCCAAAAACCTCATCGATAAAAAATCCAAGGACCTTGACATCGAAAAAAGCAGGTTCCCATTCCAGGAAGAGGGTAAGGATGCCTAAAAGGGCAGCAGGGATAAAAACAGCCCAGCCTATTGCCCTGTACTGCGCCGGAAAAAGATATTTCGCACTCATGATCATTTTTTTGAACAATGTAAAGTATATTTTACATTTAGACAAATATTTTTTACATTTTCATATCAAAAAGTACACTGGAGGATTATCTACATATGGAGGATCAGGCAAAGTTTATTTTCATTTATCCAACTGCATCCCCTTGAAATTTTGATTATTTTTGTTCGACAATAAGTGGAATTTAATGCGATATAAGAGGATTCTTTTAAAGTTAAGCGGGGAAGCGTTAATGGGAGAAAGGCAATACGGGATTGATCCCAAACGACTTTCAGAATACGCCGAGGAAATTAAGGAAGTGGTAAACAGCGGTGTTGAAGTAGCGATAGTCATTGGGGGCGGTAACATTTTCAGAGGATTGGCAGGCCAGAGCAATGGTATGGATCGCGTACAGGGCGACCATATGGGCATGCTGGCTACCATAATCAACGGCCTGGCTTTACAAGCTGCTCTGGAAGATAAGGGACTGGAAACCCGACTGCAATCAGCCATTAAGATCAACGAAGTTGCCGAACCTTTTATCCGCAGAAGAGCGATGCGCCATCTGGAAAAAGGTCGGGTAGTTATTTTCGGAGGGGGTACCGGCAACCCATATTTTACCACAGACTCTGCAGCTGTACTGAGGGCCATAGAGATCGAAGCAGACGTGATCCTCAAGGGAACGCGTGTAGACGGGATCTATACGAGTGATCCCGAAAAAGACAAAACTGCCACCAAATTCGACAAGATATCCTTTAAAGATGTGCTGAATAAAGGGCTTAAGGTAATGGATAGCACGGCCTTTACCCTGAGCCAGGAAAACGAGCTACCCATAGTGGTATTCGACATGAATAAAAAGGGTAACCTTTTGAAAATAGTTTCTGGTGAGAATATCGGTACGGTTGTGAACCTCTGATCTAAATTGTATATTGAACAGGCTCAATTATACGCAATCATGAACGAAGAAGTAGATTTAATTCTGGAAACCACCAAAGAAAGTATGGATGCGGCTATTACGCACCTGGAAAAGGCATTTATCAAGATCAGGGCAGGTAGGGCAAATCCTTCAATGTTATCTACAGTATCTGTAGAATATTATGGTTCAATGACGCCCTTGTCACAGGTTTCCAACATCAATACTCCGGACGCCCGGACGCTCTCCATTCAACCCTGGGAAAAAAAATTGCTAGGTGAAATTGAAACGGCCATTATGAATGCCAACCTGGGGTTTAACCCTATGAATAATGGAGAAACCATTATCATCAATGTGCCGCCCCTTACCGAAGAAAGGCGCAAGCAGCTGGTAAAACAAGCCAAAGCAGAAGCAGAAGACGCCAAAGTAAGTGTGCGCAGTGCCAGACAGGAGGCCAACAAAGAAATTAAAAACCTGGATATTTCTGAAGATCTGGAATCAAATGCAGAAATAGATATACAGGAACTCACCGATAGCTACACCAAAAAAATAGACGCATTACTGGAATCCAAAGAGGCCGAGATCATGAAAGTGTGATGTTGTCTGATACCGCTAGCCAAGAACCAAAAGGCCACTGCCTGAAATTCAGAGCAGTGGCTTCATTTTATTCCCTGCCCCATATCATTAACATAAAAGATAATGATGGCCAGGATAAGCAGCAGGACACAAATTACGATCAGTACCCGATAACTCCTTCTGGCCCATCTTCCATACCGCTTATGGGGCGTTTCCCCGCTCATCTTCTTTCGGCTTGTATACCACAAGGTAGCTATTTATACGCTTTTTCATCCGCATACTACTGGAAAACAAGGGAATCACACCCATTTTTTAGTGGTCTGTTAGGAACACTGTCAGTCATTCTCTACCTTTGCCGCCCGTAAGGGAAGCTATATGGTTGCCAAGTTAACACAAGGGTTTTGGGCAAGGACTGTTCGCATTATTTTGCGCAACAGGATACTTATCCTCGCCCTGATCGCAGCCGTAACCGTTTTCCTGGCCATGCAATGGCAGCATATGCGCTTCTCCACCACAGAAGCCAACCTCTTGCCGGATGATCATCCCGTAAACCAGGAATATAAAGAGTTTCTCAACCTTTTTGGAGAAGAAGGTAACGCCATTGTTCTTGCCATTAAGGACAGCACCTTGTTCACCCCTGATAATTTCAACAGGTGGAATGTATTGAATAAGCAACTCGAGGCGTTTCCTGAAGTTGACTTCGTTATTTCAACGGATAACCTGCAGGTGCTCGAAAAAGATAACGAGAAACAGGAATTCGTACTTCAGCCCTTCCTGCAAGGTGAGGTGGCCTCAAAAGCCGCCATCGACAGCCTTACGTCACAACTTTTTGATGAGTTGCCGTTCTATGATAAGCTGTTGTATAACAAGGAAACTAAAACCATACGGACGGTCGCCTACCTGGATCAGGATATTGTGAATACTTCGGTACGAAAGGATTTCGTGCTGAATGACCTGAAACGGCTGGTAGAGAATTTTGAGGAAGAAACCCGTATGGATGTGCGCATTTCAGGCATGCCATATATACGCACTCTGAATTCCCAGAACATCATCGATGAAATCGGAAAATTCATTGGCGCTGCCCTCGCCGTTACCTCTTTTATTTTCTTCTTCTTCTTTCGAAGTGTCCGGGCCACTCTGATTTCAATATTTGTAGTGACGATCGGGGTAATGTGGGCCTTTGGGGTCCTGGGACTCCTAAGGTATGAAATCACGGTACTTACTGCCCTGATCCCGCCACTAATAATTGTCATCGGGATCCCCAATTGTATTTTCCTGATCAACAAGTATCAGCAGGAAGTAAATAAACACGGGAATCAGGCCCTTTCCCTGCAGCGGGTGATTTCAAAAATTGGCAATGCCACTCTGATGACCAATGTTACTACCGCCTCGGGATTTGCAACGTTTATCATCACAGATAGTAAGTTGCTTACAGAATTTGGTACCGTAGCATCCATCAATATTTTGGGGATCTTTATCCTATCCCTGCTTATTATCCCCATTGTGTACAGCTTTATGGCCCTGCCCAAAACAAAGCACCTGAAGCACCTCAACAAAAACTGGATGGAAGGATTTGTTAACTGGATGGAACGCATCGTGCGGGATCACCGTATAGCCGTATACTTCACTTCTGTTGCCCTGCTGGCCGTGAGCATTATCGGTATTTACCAAATCCGTATCTCCGGAAGTCCTATAGAGGACATGCCTAAAAAGGCCGATTTTTTCAAGGATATCCGGTTCTTTGAAGAGGAATTTGACGGGATAATGCCCGTGGAGATCGTGGTGGACACCGAAAGGAAAAAGGGGGTGATGAAAGCGGCTACCCTCAACCGCATGGATCGCTTGGGGGCCATCATAGAAGAAACACCTGAGCTTTCCAAACCGGTCTCCGTCGTAAACCTGATAAAGTATTCCAAGCAGGCCTTTTATAACGGTATTCCAAAATATTACCAACTGCCCACCGCCCAGGAAAACACCTTTATCATGGACGTGGCACGAAAATCTCAGGGGAATAGCGATTTATTGAAAAGTTTCGTTGACAGTACGGGACAGGTAGCGCGTATTACCACCTTTATGCGGGATGTACGAACGGATCGTATGGAGGAAATAGAAGCCACCCTAATCGAAAATATCGCTAAAATATTCCCTGATGAGCGATATTCCGTTTACATGACCGGGAAGGCACTTCTGTTCCTGAAAGGCACAAAATATCTGGTGCGCAACCTGGTGCTATCCCTTTCACTTGCCATTGGACTAATAGCTCTGTTTATGGCCTACTTGTTCCGCTCCTTCAGGATGATCCTGATTTCGCTCATCCCCAACCTGCTCCCGCTGCTGATCACTGCCGGGGTAATGGGTTTTGTGGGTGTCCCTATTAAACCCTCTACTATTTTAGTTTTCAGTATTGCTTTCGGGATCTCAGTGGACGACACCATTCATTTCCTGGCGAAATACCGACAGGAGCTTACGGCCAGTAAATGGCGTATCCAGAAATCTGTCTATGCGGCATTGCGGGAAACCGGCGTAAGTATGTTCTATACCTCTATCGTACTCTTTTTTGGGTTTTCCGTTTTTGTCATTTCCAATTTTGGGGGTACTGTAGCCCTCGGGGCACTGGTTTCGGCCACTCTCCTCTTCGCCATGCTGGCCAACCTTATTTTGCTCCCCTCTCTCCTGCTTTCACTCGAAAGGAGCATTGCCAATAAGGAAGTCCTTAAAAAACCACAAATTGATATCCTCCCCAAGGATGAACTGCCGGATAGTGCGGCCTGATCCTCTCCCCGCCTCTTTCCTGTTATAAATCCTTCAGGGGGTATAATCTTTTTGGTAGATGGGCTATCTTTGCGGTTCTAAATAAGACCAATAACCTATGGAGCCTTATAGTGTAAGAGAGCTATTGAATCCGGAATGGATAGGGAGAGAAGTGTCCGTAAATGGATGGGTGCGGACTTTCAGGAGTAATCGTTTTATTGCCCTGAACGATGGGTCAACACAAAAGAATATTCAGTGTGTGGTGGACTTCGAGACCTTTGACCCGGAGTTGCTAAAACAGATCTCCACGGGGGCTGCGATCCGCGTGTCCGGCACACTTGTGGAAAGTATGGGCCGGGGACAGGCAGTGGAAATACAGGTTGAGGATATTTATGTTCATGGGGCTGCAGATCCTGAGGCCTATCCCATTCAGCCTAAAAAGCATTCCATGGAGTTCTTGAGGGAACAGGCCCACCTGAGGGTGAGGACCAATACCTTTGCGGCTGTAATGCGGGTGAGGTCTGCACTGGCTTTTGCTATTCATAAATATTTCCGGGATAATGGCTTCTACTATTTCCACGCCCCTATAATTACCGGCTCCGATGCCGAGGGCGCGGGAGAAATGTTCAGGGTTACTACCCTTCCCCCCGATAGCCCACCATTAACAGAGGAAGGAAGCGTGGATTTCGCCCAGGATTTTTTTGGCAAGGAAACTAACCTTACCGTATCCGGACAACTGGAGGCCGAGGCCTATGCTCTGGCCCTTGGTAAGGTATATACGTTTGGCCCGACCTTCCGGGCCGAAAATTCAAATACTTCCCGCCACCTGGCCGAGTTCTGGATGGTTGAGCCGGAAATGGCCTTTTACGACCTGCAGGACAATATGGACCTCGCAGAAAATTTCATTAAAAGTATCCTCAACTATATTCTCACGAATTGTGAGGAAGACCTGTTGTTCCTTGAGAAAAGACTGCTCGACGAAGAAAAAACAAAACCTCAGGCCGAACGCAGCCCAATGGCCTTAATCGAAAAACTGAAATTCGTTACGGAAAATGA
The DNA here is from genome assembly GCF_982873095.1 of Lentiprolixibacter sp. Taxonomy (NCBI): domain Bacteria; kingdom Pseudomonadati; phylum Bacteroidota; class Flavobacteriia; order Flavobacteriales; family Flavobacteriaceae; genus Lentiprolixibacter; species Lentiprolixibacter sp. Next base: position 9,619 of record NZ_CEYNTP010000023.1, read on the forward strand.
ATTTAAGCGTGTGCCCTATACGGAGGCCATAGAAATATTGCGGAACAGCAAACCCAATAAAAAGAAAAAATTCCAGTACCTCGTGGAGGAATGGGGTACAGACCTCCAAAGCGAACATGAGAGGTACCTGGTGGAAAAACATTTCAACTGTCCGGTAATCCTTTACGATTACCCGGCGAAGATCAAGGCGTTTTATATGCGGCTCAATGAAGATGGTAAAACCGTAGGTGCCATGGATGTCCTTTTCCCGGGTATCGGAGAAATCGCCGGTGGTTCCCAGCGTGAAGAACGCCTGGACGTGCTCCAGAAACGAATTGCGGAGATGGGTATTGATGAAAAGGAACTCTGGTGGTACCTCGATCTCAGGAAATTTGGATCTGCCGTACATAGCGGATTTGGGCTTGGATTTGAGCGGCTGATACAATTTGCCACTGGTATGGGGAACATTCGCGATGTTATTCCTTTCCCAAGGACACCGCAGAATGCCGAGTTTTGATTCTTATGCGTAACTTTATGTGGAAGGTTATTTGATACCCCGATGCTGAAACAACACTTACAGTTTAAACTAGCACAAAAGCTTTCCCCTCAGCAAATCCAGTTAATGAAGCTCATTCAATTGCCTACACAGGCTTTTGAACAGCGGCTCAAACAGGAATTGGAAGAGAACCCTGCCCTGGAAAGCGGTAAGGAGAGTTTGGACAATGAGGATGATTTTGGGGAGCCTGTAGAAGGGGATATGGATGCGCAAACCATTGACACGGAGGACATCAATATAGATGATTACCTGAGTGATGATGAAATACCGGATTACCGGACACAGACCAGTAATTACAGTCCGGATGAAGATGAGAAGAGCATCCCCTTTGCATCGGGGATTTCCTTCAATCAGTACCTGATGAATCAGCTAAATACCATCTATCTGAATGATGAAGAATGGGCAATTGCTGAATTTCTAGTGGGAAGCGTGGATGAAAGCGGATATATTCGCAGGACCATCCCTGATATCATGGATGACCTCGCCTTCACCCAAAACGTATATGTGGATGAAGCCGCCATTGAAAATGTTTTAAAAATTGTACAGGAACTGGATCCTCCCGGTGTGGGTTCCCGTTCACTAGACGAATGCCTGATCATACAGCTAAAGCGCAAAGCACCCACTCCCGCGATTGAACTGGCCAGGGAAATCCTGGAGAAGTCATTCGAACAGTTTACGAAAAAGCATTATCAGAAACTGCTGCAAAAACACAACATTTCAGAGGAGGAGCTCAAGGAAGCCATCGCTGAAATAGAAAGGCTCAATCCAAAACCCGGGGGATCGTATTCAGGTGGTAACAAAATAGTGGAACATATTGTTCCTGATTTCTCTATCCGTATAGTGGATGGGGAACTCGAACTGAGCCTCAACTCGAGGAATGCCCCGGACCTGCACGTATCCAAGGAGTATAATAATATGCTCAAGGGCTATAAACAGTCCAAAGATCGAACCAAAGCCCAGAAAGATGCCGTACTGTTTATCAAGCAGAAACTCGATGCCGCCAAATGGTTTATCGACGCCATAAAGCAGCGTCAGCAGACCCTTTATATTACCATGAATGCGATCATGGATTACCAGAAAGAGTATTTCCTCAGCGGGGATGAACGCAAACTAAAACCCATGATCCTCAAGGACATTGCCGATGCCATTAATATGGACGTCTCAACGGTATCAAGGGTCGCCAACAGCAAGTACGTGGATACCCCATACGGCACACGGCTCATCAAGGAGTATTTCTCAGAATCCATGAAGAATATCGAGGGGGAGGACGTATCGACCAAAGAGATCAAGAAAATACTGGAAAACGTAATCAACGAAGAGGACAAGAAAAAACCTCTTACAGACGATAAGCTGGCCAAACTCCTTAAAGAGAAGGGCTACCCCATTGCAAGGCGCACCGTGGCAAAGTACCGGGAACAATTAGGGATTCCGGTGGCGCGCCTCAGAAAACAAATTTGATGAAACTTTTCTTAAAGGTTGTTTCCTACTTCTTTCATCCCCTGTTTATTCCTATTATGGGAACGCTTTCCTATTTTGTCATCACCCCTAAGTACAGTCCCCTGGAATTGCAAAGTGGCAATATCTTACCCATCTTTATCCTTACAGTGATCATCCCCATTATTATTTACTTCATTCTGAGGAACCTGGGAGTGGTAAGTTCTGTTTTCCTACCTGCTGTGCATGAAAGGAAGTACCCCCTAATGATCAGCCTAGCCCTCTTGCTGATGATCCTTTTAAAAGTAATCCCGAACAACTATACCATAGAGCTGTATTATTTTTTTATTGGACTGATATCAGGCACTTTTACATCCCTTCTGCTGCTCTTCCTCAATTTTAAAAGTAGCCTGCACATGATGGGTATGGGGACCTTGCTCATGTTCCTGGTAGGCCTGAGCATCCATTTTGAGCTCAACATTACCATGGCGATAAGCATTATTATCCTTGCTACGGGGCTGGTGGCTACTTCACGGCTATATTTTCATGCCCATGGCAGGGCTGAGGTGGTCATCGGGTTACTTGTGGGAATGATCTCCCAACTGCTCACCTTTAAGTTTTGGTTGTAACTAATTATGTAAGCTTCTCTACAGGATGTAAAAAATAATTCCGATGCTCAGGGGGGTCAGGGACAGGGATTCACCGGTATCCAGGGTGGTGGTGTCTTCAAAGAAATCGTTCAGGGAATAGTAGACATGGATATTAAAAGTATTGTATCCCACATTGAGCATTAGCCCATACCGGAAATTTTTAGTGTCCCTGTTGTAAAAAGAATCCTTGTAGGTTTCCGTCACAATCTTGGAACGCGTCCCTACGATATATCCCAATTTAAACCCGGTATAGATACGCCAAAAACGATGCTCCTGCGCCGTGGAATTTCGCCATCGTATTTCCAGAGGCATTTCCACCAAATGGGTTTCAATCTTGTTCCTTTTATAGTCAAACCCGTCTGCTATCACCTGGTAGGTGATACCCTCCGGGGTCTGCGTAGCCAGTATATTGTTGTAGTAGGAATTTACCGCGTAGCCCAGCCCGATCCCAACGGCAAAATTCCGTTGTTCATTGAGGGGAATGTCTTTAATAAAACCGGTCTGCAGGCCATAAGAAAGGTTTTGTTGGGTAACAGAGGGTGGTTTATTGAGCAGTATATTGTACGTAAGGCCAATATAAAATTGATCTTCCAGGTACTTGTCGCTCTCAGTAACGGAAGATTCCTGGGCAATAACCACTAGTGTTCCGAGCAAAAAAAATAATACCTGAAAAAGCCTGCGCATAGTAGTTAAAATTACTTATTTCTCTGCCGCTGGCATAAAAAAAGCGCCCCAAATATAACTGGGGCGCTTCCTAACCTCTTTAAGTCTGATGGCTTTCCGTTCTACTATTGCAGGTTCCGGAAAGCATCCCCTTCATAAGTTGTGTAATTAACTTTAAGGGCATTCACTTTTCTAAGTTCTTGCTTGATATCTGAAATAAGCCCCATATTGGCTTCCTTGTCCACTTTAAGAGCAGTGGTCAATACATTCTGGAGTTCCTGCGGCTTTTTTGCTCGCTCCATAAGGATAAAATCTCCAACTTCGGATACATCAGCAAACTTGTCGTTCAATTGTATTTTTGGCTCCGTACCGAATACTTTCTGGTACTCCCGTGTAGGTTTCCCTACATAGATGTACAACACCCGGTCTTTCTTTTCCAACTTTTTAACTTCCGTTGCGTTGGGCAGGGTGTTTTGTACCAGGAGTGTACTATCCTTCATGGTCGTAACGGTCATGAAGAAGAACAAAAGCATAAATACAATGTCTGGCAAAGACGCTGTAGATACTGCGGGTACGTCCCCATCTTTTTTCTTATTGAATTTAGCCATAATTGTTTTTTAGCTTTTATTAGTTAGATGTAGAAGTTTCGGCTTCTGACAGTTTTTGAGGAAACAATTCCTGTATCCTTTTTACCTTATCCTTCAGATCATCACGGATCCTGGATGGTGTTTCAGGGTTTAAGAATTCAGCCTCCATCTCGGTAAAGTTCCTGCCATACAGGCGCTGAGCTTCCCGGTTACGCAATTCGTTATACGCCCCTACAAGTTCGTTTTGAACGGTGATGTACGTAGCATAACGTGTTTCCCTGTCATTTTTAAGAGAAATAATCGCTTTTGCGGGATTATCTGACGAACTGGCGTCTTTTGCTCCCCTGCAGTAATTACAGGTACCATCTCCACCATTGTCAAGGAATGCCACAGCCTTCTGGCGCAGGTCCCTGAGGTCGATCAGTTCTTCCTCAACCAGCAGCTGGCCATTCTTGTTGATATTCACGGTGAAGATATTCTTCTGCTTGATCACCACATCCGTATCGGGTGGTTCAATGGGAGGCAACATACGGTCCAACCCTGCGTCTGTTTCAATGGTAGTAGTTACCAGGAAAAAGATCAGCAACAGGAAGGCAATATCTGCCATCGATCCTGCATTTACTTCTGGTGGTCCTCCTCTTCTAGGCATAATGTTTCCTTTTTATTTGTTCATCACTTTCTTCAATCCTCCCCAGGCCATTGATCCAACGGCGATAATTACGAGGAAGAAAAACACGTTTAATCCTGTGCCAATGTTCTTTACTGTGCTTTCTGTAGTTTCCACACCTCTGCTGGCCATGGCCTCAACGGTGCCATCTGCTCCATCAGAAAGTGCGTAGGCGATTACCACTACCAGCGCAAACCCTACGATAAGCATAAGGGTCTTCTTCAGGCTCTTGGGATTAGAGAAGTAGCTTTTGATGGTAAACAACAAGCTTGCTGCTACCGCAATTCCGAGCAATAAGTACATTAGCATGAACATGGTATTCATGGCTGTGCTGTCTATTGCTTCAGAAACCGGCACATCCTTACTCGGTAGCTGGTACCACATGATCGCTGCGACAACTCCAATAACGGCAAGAACTATTTTTACTATTTTATTCATTACGGTTCTTTTGAGAGTTCAACTTACTTCTTGGCGTCTACCAGCATATCGATCAATGTGATCGAAGAGTCTTCCATGTCGTTTACAATACTGTCGATTTTAGCAATAATGTAGTTATAGAAAATTTGCAGTATAATAGCCGTGATAAGACCAAATACTGTTGTCAAAAGTGCTACCTGGATATCACCTGCGATCAGCGAGGCGCTCAGGTTACCTACTGCACTAATTTTCTGGAAGGCCTGGATCATACCGATTACCGTACCCATGAACCCAAGCATTGGGGCAATGGCGATAAACAGCGATAACCAGGATACGTTTTTCTCGAGCTGCCCCATTTGTACACCTCCGTAGGCAACAACTGCTTTTTCTGCAGACTCCACGCTTTCTCCTGCACGATCAAGTCCCTGATAGTAGATAGAGGCAACGGGGCCTTTGGTGTTTCGGCAGATTTCTTTGGCGGCTTCAATTCCACCGGAAGACAATGCGTCTTCTACCTGCTGCTTAAGCTTGGAAGAATTGGTGCTTGCCAGGTTCAGGTAGATAATCCTTTCAATTGCAACTGCAAGTCCAAGGATCAAACAGAGCAATACGATTCCCATGAATCCTGCACCTCCCTGGATGAATTGTTCCTTCAAAACTTGTGTGAATCCTTTTGCCTCTTCAGCGCCTGCTTCGTCCTGCAACATCACCATGGTTGTATTTACCATTGCAGACATGTTGGACATTGCTGCGGTTGCTTTTGCGCTCACTGTATTTGTACTTAGGACAAATAACCCGGCCATGGCCAGGATCGAGAATAATCTTTTCATTTTTTCAAACTTAAATTTAGTTAGTTAATAGGGTTAAAGATAAAATAAAAAATACAATTAAAAAATTAAAACTTGGCGGCAGAAGTACCGGGCCGAACTCCTAAAAAAGCTATTAAATCCGGTTGTTCAGAGAGATGCCCCCAAAGGATAAATTTGCAGAGAGGAAGGGATTCGAACCCTCGATACACTTTTGGTGTATACACACTTTCCAGGCGTGCGCCTTCGACCACTCGGCCACCTCTCTATTCCTTATAAACAGGGCGTCCAAGAAACAAAAAAATTATTATTTAATAAAATTTTCCCCCGTTAATTTTAAGACATTTCCCCCCGGAGCGGGGTTTCAAAAATTGTTTTAAAAGCTTTGGCCGAAACCTTGCTCCCCAGCAGGTACATAAGCTTTGTGATGGCCGCTTCCGTTGTGATATCCCCCCCATCTATGAGATGCATTTTCTTAAGGGCGATGCTGGTCTTGTACCTGCCCATGATGACACTTCCGCCCGGGCATTGGGTTACATTGACAATATGAAGCCCTCCCGATACGGCCTCTCGCAGGGCATTTAAGATCCAGGGCGATGTGGGGGCATTGCCAGCGCCATAGGTTTCCAGGATAAGGGCTTTTAGTTCCGGTATGCCTAAAATGGTGGTCAGGAGGTTCTTGCTCATACCCGGAAAAATCTTCAGGATGGCCACATTGGTATCAAGGGTTTTATGAACCTTGAACTTTTTCCCCGGCGGACTTCGGAATAAGGACTTCCGGTTAATTTTAAGGTGTACCCCTGATTCGGCTATAGCCGGATAATTCATGGATCCAAACGCCTGAAAGTGCTCAGCATTGAGTTTTGTTGTTCGATTGGCGCGGTACAGTTTGTACTCAAAATATAAGCCCACTTCCTGAATAAGGGGTTTCCCTGCCTCTTGCATGGAAGCGAGTTGTATGGAGGTGATCAGATTTTCCTTGGCATCAGTCCGTAAATCCCCGATGGGCAGTTGAGATCCTGTAAATATCACTGGCTTGCGCAGGTTCTCCAGCATAAAACTGAGTGCCGAAGCAGAATAGCTCATCGTATCACTGCCATGCAATACCACAAAGCCATCGTAGGTGGTGTAGTGCTTCTCGATCAATGTGGCGATCGCCGTCCAGTGCCCCGGGTTCATTTCTGAAGAATCCACAGGCTGTTTAAAGGAAACACTATCGATACTGCAGTCCAGTTGCCCAAGTTCAGGTATGTGTTCTACGACTTTCCTGAAATCAAACGCCTTTAAGGCACCCGATTTATATTGCCTTACCATCCCGATAGTCCCCCCGGTGTAGATAAGCAGAATACGAATAGATTTACTCATGTGGTTTTATCATTTCTAAACCTGAAATACATCTGAGCAGCCCAATACTACCGCCCGAATACGTCTCTGGAATTTTCCGTGGTAACCCGGGCAATTTCCTCTTTGGGCCTTTTATAAATATCCGCAAGTTTATCAAGAATATATTGCAGGTAGCTGCTTTCATTTCTCTTTCCCCTGTAGGGAACTGGTGCCAGGTAGGGCGCATCTGTTTCCAGGACAATATGACTGAGGTCTATTTGATCCAGGAAGGTGTCGATCTTACCGTTTTTAAAGGTAACCACACCTCCGATACCCAGTTTCATATTATAGCCGATGGCCCGATGTGCCTGCTCCAGCGTGCCTGTGAAACAGTGGAAGATTCCTCTCAGCTCTTCTCCCTTTTCTTCTTCCAGGATTTCAAAAATCTCATCGAAGGATTCACGGCAATGGATCACTATGGGCAGTCCCAATTCCTTTGCCCATCTGATCTGTGTCCTGAAGGCTTCCTGCTGTTGTGCCAGATAGGTAGTATCCCAATACAAATCGATCCCGATTTCACCAACAGCGCAATATATTCCGCCGGACAACAATTCTTTTACATGATCCAGCTCCTCCTGATAGTTCTCTTTAACGTGGGTAGGATGCAGGCCAGCCATCAGAAAAACCTGCTCGGGATAGGCCGATTGCAGGTCCAGCATGGACTGGGTATGCTCCGAATCAATGGCCGGAAGGAAAAAGCGGGATACCCCGAGGTCCATCGCCCGCGAGATCACTGCGTCACGGTCCTCATTAAAGGCATCCAGGTAAAGGTGGCAATGCGTATCTGTGATCATCATGGAACTTCATGGCCCGCCTGAAAAAGTTTCTGGAAAAGAAAGACTATGTCAGAATCCCCTTAGTTTTCACAGCCACCAATCATATGGAAATCCGTGCGAAAATAAACGGGCAACCAGGCAGGTTCATAGTAGATACAGGGGCATCAAATACCTGTGTGAGTTTTGACAAAATCGCCTATTTTAACCTTACCACAAAAGAATCCAAAGTAAAAGCAGCTGGTGCAGGAGCCACCAATATGGCCACGCTTGTATCTTCCAAGAACCATCTGGAAATCGGAGATTGGACCAAAAAAAAGCTGAAGATTGTACTATTTGATCTTGTACATGTGAACGAAGCCCTTGTAGCGCATAAAGCTTTACCTGTGGACGGGATCATCGGGGCGGATATTCTGAAAAAAGGGAAAGCCATAATCGATTATGACAAGGAATGCCTGTACCTTAAGTTGAAACCACCCAAGGAACCAGAATCCGAGGAAACTCAGCAATAGCCGGACCGCTACAGTTCCAGGGCTTTTTCTATATCACCATCCATCAAAATTTCCACTGGGCTCTCCAGCGCTTCCTTTACAGCAACCAGGAATCCTACAGATTCACGCCCGTCTATAATCCTGTGATCATAGGACAGGGCTACATACATCACCGGGGCAATGGCGATGGCGCCATCCTTGACCACGGGCCGTTCCACGATGTTATGCATCCCCAGAATTCCACTTTGGGGCGGATTGATGATGGGAGTTGAAAGCATGGAACCAAAGACGCCCCCATTGGATATGGTAAACGTACCCCCTGTCATTTCATCCACAGTAATTTGTCCATCCCTTGCGCGCAGTGCCAGGCGTTTTACTTCGGATTCAATCCCCCGGAAGGTGAGATTTTCGGCATTTCGGATCACCGGCACCATCAAGCCTTTGGGCCCGGAAACGGCGATACTGATATCGCAAAAATCATAGGAGATCATCTCCTTGCCATCGATCATGGAATTCACAGCCGGGAAAAGCTGCAGCGCACGGATCACCGCTTTGGTAAAAAATGACATGAAGCCAAGACTCACATCGTGCTTCTCCTTAAACGTTTCTTTGTATTGCTTGCGAAGTTCAAAAATAGCAGACATGTCCACTTCGTTGAATGTGGTGAGCATGGCCGTTTCATTTTTGGCAGCCACTAAGCGCTCTGCTACTTTTCTCCTTAGCATGGAGAGCTTGGTGCGGCTTTCCCCTCGCCTGCCCCCGGTGGGTGTCCCCATGGAAGGCACTGCTTTAACGGCATCCTCTTTGGTAATCCTGCCATCCTTGCCGGTACCTTTTACACTGGCGGGGTCAATACCTTTTTCGTCCAGGATCTTTCGGGCCGCTGGTGAAGGTGTCCCTGTGGCATAGGTCTG